>JACCXR010000583.1 GCA_013696915.1 Euzebyaceae bacterium | reverse complement strand
GGAGAGCAAGCCGGGACCCAGGATCGCCAGGCCGACGAAGGCGGCCAGCAGCGCCAGGTCGATCTCGGCGCCCGTGCCGCCCTGCGCGACCAGGCCGACGTCGACCTTCACGAGCAGGGTCGTGCCGTCATCTCCAGGGCCAGCAGGACGGCGACGACCGCGTCAGTCCTCCCACCGCGAGGAGGATGCCTCCGGCCAGCTCCAGTCCGGTGACCAGGTACGCGACCAGCGTGGGCGCCGGGACGCCCAGGGTGGCGATGAATCCGCCGAAGCCGTCGAGACCGCCCGCGATGTGCAGCCAGCCGTGGTAGCCGATGATCGCCTCCGGCGACGACGCAGCACGAGCAGTGCCTCGTCGCGGAGTCCGTGGAGGAAGGGGAGCGACAGCGGGTGCATGGAAGTCTCCTTCGGCCGATCCGACGTGCGGTCTCTCGGGAGGTGTACGGACCGACCGGCGGTTCGGTTCGCGGGTGGCCGCGATCCGGTCGACGCCTGTCCCCCGCCGTGGGCTCTCGTGGTCCCGTAGGAGGGCCGGCCTCCATCCCCCCTGCGGCCCTGCGGCCGCCGTCCGGCGCCGCTCCGGACCGGCGATGCCGCCCCGATAGAAGGGTAGACGCAGGTACTGGCGCCTAGCCTTCGAACGGTGGGGACCGGTCATCGAAGGGTAGACGCAGGTACCGGCGCCTAGCCTTCGAACGGTGGGGACCGGTCGTCGACCCACCGGCCGCGGTGGAGCACGGCGCGCACCGCGAGGGCGTCGTCGAGCACGACGAGGTCGGCCCGCCGGCCAGGCTCGAGCGCCCCGACGTCGCGGAGTCCGAGCAGCGCCGCCGGCGTGGTCGCCGCCGCCCGCGCCGCCGCGTCCAGCGGCACGCCCGCGTCCCGGACCGCCCGACGGAACGCCGCGTCCATCGTGAGCATGCTGCCGGCCAGCGCGGTGCCGCCGGACACGCGGGCGACGCCGTCGCGCACGTGGACGGTCGACGGGCCGAGGGCATAGACGCCGTCCCCTGCGCCGGCGGCCGCCATCGCGTCGGTGACCAGCGCGACCCGCTGCGCACCGGCGGCCGCGACCACGCCACGCACGACGGCGGGATGGAGGTGGACGCCGTCGTTGATGAGCTCGAGGACCACCTCGGGGCGTTCGAGGAGGGCGACCACCGGCCCCGGCTCGCGGTGGTGCGCCGGCGGCATGGCGTTGAACAGGTGCGTGGCGACCCGCGCGCCGGCGTCGACCGCCGCGCGGGCGACCTCATAGGTCGCGTCGGTGTGGCCGACGGCGGGCAGGACCCCGGCCCGCGCCAGGCGCCGGACGGCCTCCAGGCCGCCCTCCAGCTCGGGGGCCAGTGTCACCATGCGGACGGCGCCGCGCCCGGCAGCGAGGAGCCGGTCGACGTCGCCGCGCTCTGGGGGCCGAAGCAGCTCCACCGCGTGCGCGCCGCACCGCGGCCGCGCGAGGAAGGGGCCCTCCAGGTGCACACCGGCGATCAGGCCGCGCGCGGCGACGCCGGCGAGGACGTTCATCTGCCGCTCCAGCTCGGGGAGGGTCGCGGTGACGAGGCTCGCGAGCATGGTCGTCGTGCCGTGCCGGCGGTGGAAGTCCACGGCGCGGGCGGCCTCGTCGGCGCCTTCTCCGGTGAAGCTCGCTCCCCCGCCCCCGTGCACGTGCACGTCCACGAACCCCGGCACGACCGCGCCGCCGGCGAGGACGACGTCGGCCGGGTGCGGCGGCTCACCCCCGCCCACGGCGACGATGCGCTCACCCTCGTAGCGCAGCCAGCCTCGGTCCGAGACGCCGCCGGGCGTCACCACCCGGGCGCCGGCCAGAATGGTCACGGCAGGGCGCGCCCGCAGCCGGCAAGGGCCCACCCGCGCCGGGCATCGATAAGGTCGCGAGTGAGCCGCTGCGGCGCGGCAGGCGGCGTCTCGATCACCGTGCGTCCTCTTCGCCGGGATGGCGCCGCGTTGCGGCGGTCAAGCAGCTCGCCGAGCGACGCGTCGGCGCCTCGATCCCTCCGGCTGGTTCCGGTCCACTCGACGATGCCAGGTTCCTCCAACGCCCGCAGGTCACGCAGCACCACCGGCGTACAGCCCGTCAGCGGCGAGGACGAAACCGTGAACCGTCGAGGCGGCGGGTGGTCACGGCAGGGCCCGCCCCTCGCCGGCGAGGTCGCCCGCGTCCTCGCGGCGGACGACGGCCTCGAAGGCGCAGCGCGCCGCGGCGTACCGCGTCTCGGTGTAGTCCAGGGCAACGCCGCGCTGGTCGGTGATCGCTCGCAGCTCGCACTGAGCGCGCCCGTGGGCTTGCACGCGAGCAGCGACCGCTCGCGCCCGTCGGCGAGCCGCGCGGACACCCGGGCCTGCGCCCGCGCGGGCACGCGGCCCATGCGCTCCATGGTCGCGTGCAGCACGACGCCGTCGAGGTCCTTCTCGAGCACCGCGACAGGATCGGAGGCGAGGACCGCCCACTCGATCGCCGTCGGCACCGCGTCGGCCAGTTGCAGCCGCTCGACGAGCAGCGGTCGGAAGGGCGGTCCGCTGGCGAGGTCCGACCAGATGGCCATGTAGACGATGTAGACTGCATAAGCGGCAGCAGCGGCGAGAAGGGGAAGCACGATGGCGGCAGAGCCGATCGGCGCGGTGCTCGGGCGGCTTGCCGACCGGGCACGTGACGACGAGGCGCTCGCCGAGACGCTCGTGTTCCTGGCCGAGGACGACGTCGACCCGTTCGCCCGGCCGAGCGACGCGGTGCTGACCGCGGCACGAACGGTCAACGACCGTCGTGCCGACGCGCGTCGCAGAGCCTTGGGCGACGATGCGCTGTCGACCGCGGAGGTCGTCGAGTTGATCGCGTCGATCTCGGATCGTCGTGCGGTCGACCGGCGGCGGCACCGCGGTCGGCTGCTGGGGACGAGGGTCGGAAACACGGTGCTGCACCCCGGCTGGCAGTTCGACCGGCGCGGTGGAGACAGCCGCCGGGGGCTCGCCCGCATCCTAGACGCACTGGCCGAGGTGACCGACGACCCGGTGGCCGCGAACGCGCTGATGACCACGCCCCACCCCGGGCTCGACGGACGCACGATCGCGCAGCTGTTTGCCGACGGCGACGTCGACCGTGCGGTCACCGTGATCCGCCTCGCCAAAGACCAGTCCTGACCCGGTTCCCGCCGGCCCGCCCGCCGGGTCTGCGGTCGGCGGCCGCCCCCGGCCCGTGGTGGCGCCTGGACGCCATGGACCCAGACGCGTGGTCGTGGGAGCCGTTTCCGACCGCCCACCACCGGTTCGACCCCCCGTCGGGACGCTTCCGTGTCCGCTACGCCGCGACTGCCCCGGCCGCCGCCGCACGTGAGCGGTTCCCTGGCCGCATGATCACCGAAGCCGACGGCGGTCTCCACCTGGTCCGCCTCGACGGCGCCCCATCGGCACTGCACCTGACCCGCCGCGGCAACCTCGATGCCCTCGGTGTCGACGACCGCTTCAGCACTGGACGCCTCGACGATCCGGGGGTCCACGGCGATCCGCTGCTGACGACGGCGCAACAGCTGTCCGACGCCGTCTACGACTGGTGGAACGAAGCCCCGCCCTCGCTGGTGTACCGGACCAGGTCAACCCC
>JACCXR010000580.1 GCA_013696915.1 Euzebyaceae bacterium | reverse complement strand
GGACGCCGACCTCGGCGAGCTGGCGGTCGTCGACCGGCCCCGGCGCGTCCGTCAGCGGATCGCTGCCGCTGGCGGTCTTCGGGAACGCGATCACGTCCCGGATGGACTGGCCGCCCGCCATCAGCATGACCAGCCGATCGAGTCCCGGCGCGATGCCGGCGTGCGGCGGCGCGCCGTAGGTGAATCCGCGGAGGAGGAAGCCGAAGCGCTCGTCGGCCTCCTCGGGCCCGATCCCGAGCACCGTGAAGACGCGCTCCTGGATGTCGCGGCGGTGGATGCGGACCGAGCCGCTCCCCAGCTCGACGCCGTTGAGCACGATGTCGTACGCCCGCGCGATCGCCTCGCCGGGGGCGTCGGTCAGGCGGGCGAGGGACTCCTCGATCGGCATGGTGAACGGGTGGTGCAGCGCGTCCCAGCGGCCGTCCGCGTCGTTCCACTCGAAGACCGGCGGTTCGGTGACCCACAGGAAGTTCCAGCGGTCGTCCGGCACCATGCCGCGCTCCTTCGCGAGCGCGACGCGCAGGGCCCCGAGCAGCTCCTGGCTGAATTGCCGAGCTCCCGCCGCGAAGAAGATCGCGTCGCCCTCGACCGCGCCGGTCGCGTCGAGGAGCGCGGCCCGCTCGGTGTCGGACATGAACTTCGCAAGCGGCGACCGCAGGCCGCCGGCGGCCTCCACGACGGCCCACGCCAGCCCCTTCGCCCCCCGACCGCGTGCGAAGTCCGTCCAGGCGTCGAAGTCCTTGCGCGTCAGGGCGCCGCCGCCCGGCAGCCGCAGCCCCACGACCGCGCCTCCGGCGGCGAGCGCGCCGCGGAAGACCCCGACCTCCGTGCCGGCGAACACGGCGCCGAGATCGGCCAGCTCCATCGCGAAGCGGGTGTCCGGCTTGTCCGACCCGAACCGGCTCATCGCCTCGGCGTAGGTCAGGCGCGGGAAGGGGGTGGCGACCTCGACGCCCAGGACCTCACGCCAGAGCGTCGCGAGCACCTCCTCGGTGATCGCGTAGATGTCCTCTTCGTCGACGAAGCTCGCCTCGAGGTCGAGCTGGGTGAACTCGGGCTGACGGTCGGCGCGGGAGTCCTCGTCGCGGAAGCAGCGGGCGATCTGGTAGTACCGCTCGAGGCCGGCGACCATCAGCAGCTGCTTGAACAGCTGCGGCGACTGCGGCAGCGCGTAGAAGCTGCCCGGCTGGGTGCGTGACGGCACGAGGAAGTCGCGCGCGCCCTCCGGGGTCGAGCGGGTGAGGATCGGCGTCTCGACGTCGACGAACCCGTTGGCCTCCATCACCCGGCGGATTACGCTGATGACCTGGGCCCGCAGGCGGATGGCGCGGGCGACCGACGGCCGACGGAGGTCGAGGTAGCGGTAGGTCAGGCGGGCCAGCTCCTCGGCCTCGATGCGGTCCTCGATCGGAAACGGCAGGGGTTGGGCCGCGGCGAGGACCTCGATCGCGTCCGCGGCCACCTCGACGTCGCCGGTCTCCAGTGCGGCGTTGGCCATGCCCTCGGGGCGCACCCGCACCGACCCCCTGACGAGGACGACGTACTCGTTGCGCAGGTCGTGGACGACCGCCAGCGTGCCGTCGGCGGTGGGGTCCGCGACCACCTGGACGATGCCCGAAGCGTCCCGGAGGTCCAGGAACACGACGCCGCCGTGGTCGCGCCGGCGCGCGACCCAGCCGGCGAGCGTCACGCGCTCGCCGTCGTGGGTGCGCCGCAACTCCCCCGCCCCATGGCTGCGGAGCGCTCCGTAGGGCTTCACCGTCTGCCGATCCCATCGTCGTCGGTGCCGTCGCTTTCAGAAGCGACGCCAGAGGAGCGAGCGGCGCGTGGGCGACCCACGCTGCACCAACGGCCGAGGCTACCGCCGGCGGCCGAGGCTACCGCGCGCCGCGGATCCGGCAGACTCGCAGGCCATGTGGGACCTCCTGCGCTGCGCGCACATCGGTCCGTGCGTCGCGGTCACGGTCATCGCGTCGATGCTCGCCCTGGCGGGCGGGCGCGGTGCGGGCACGGTGTGGGTGGCGTCGGCCGTGTTCGCCGGTCAGTTGTCGATCGGCTGGGCCAACGACTGGCTCGACGAGGGTCGGGACCGCGCCGCCGGGCGGACGGACAAGCCCGTCGTCACCGGTGCCGTCGCGGCGCAGACGCTGCGCGCGGCCGCCCTCGTCGCGCTCGCGGCCTGCGCGGTGCTGTCTCTGGCGTCGGGGCCCGCGGCGGCGGCGGTGCACCTGCTGGCGGTCGGCTTCGGGTGGGCCTACGACCTCGGCCTGAAGCGCACCGCGGCGAGCGTGGTCCCGTTCGTCGCCGCGTTCGGTCTCCTGCCGGCGTTCGTCGCGCTCGGGCTGGACGCCGGTCGCCTGCCGCCGTGGTGGATCGTGGTCGGCGGCGGGCTGCTGGGCGCGGCGGCGCATCTCACGAACGCCATTCCGGACCTCGAGGTCGACGCGCGCACCGGCGTCCGCGGGCTCCCCCAGCGGCTCGGTGCGGGCCGGTCACTGGCGGCCAGCGCGGTGCTCCTGGC
>JACCXR010000116.1 GCA_013696915.1 Euzebyaceae bacterium | reverse complement strand
CGGCGTATGGCTGACCCGCACACGCCGTTGCGGTCAAGCTCAGCGCGAGCACGCACCCCGCCACAGCGCCGCGTCTCGTCACCCACCGGCGCCGTACCAGACCTCGAATCTCCACGCCGGACCCTTTGCTGTCGTTGCTGCCAACCAATGCAACGATAGGCGCGTTGCGAGCGAGTCGCAACAGGCACCGCTGCGCGAGGTTCCTCGACGGACCAAGTGAGCCCCTCGTCGGGATGCCCCCGCGGTACGTGTCATCGGCCAGGCTTCATGACCCTGGCGGCCGGCTCATTTTGCGACAGCCTGCGAGAGGGGACCTTACGTAGGCGACGACAGCCGCAGCGCCTTGACGGGGAGGGTGGGCGTGTTGGCGAGTTTGTGATCGTCGGTGAGCAGTGGGGCGTCCAGGTGCTCGGCGAGCGCGACGTACACGGCGTCGGGGAAAGTCATGTTGGCGCGTCGGCGCCAGGCATCGCTGAAGAGGGGCCGGACCTGAACGATCCGCAACGGCCACGCCAGAAGCTGATCGACTGCCGTGGTGATCTCTTCTTCTGTGAGGACGCGGTTGAGGTCCCAGCGGCGCAGGACGGCGCCGCACTCGACGTAGAAGATCTCCGGCACCCACGGGATGGCGTCAGAGGGCAGCAAACCGCGTAGTGCCCGTCCCCGGATGGTGTCGGCGACCAGCTCGACGCCGGCCGAGGCGTCGATGACGACCGGGGTCACGCCTCGCCGGCGGCGCGGGCCTCAGCGAGGGTCTCAGCGGCGGTAAGCCCCGGATCGGTGGGCCGGCCTGCCTGGCGCTTGTCCAGCCAGGCGTTGAAGGACTCGGCGCTCACCGCGTCGTCGGGGTTGACCAGGACGACGGCGGGATCGGAGAGTTTCGCTGCTGGACGTGCCATGGCGCTCATTCTACGGCAGACCTCAGCACGGGCGCTCCGTCGGACGAACGTGCGTCCACGGTGGCTGGACGAACGAGCAGCAGGAAGGAATCCTCAGCCATGGTCATCCTGTCGGATGACCCGTTGGACACCTCGTGCCTGCCTTGGGCCTCCGCCGTCACTGCGATCCGTCGCTCTGGCCGTACGAGGACGTTGACGGCGAGGGCGAGCAGGATGGGCACACCGATCGCCAGGCGCAGGCGTTGCCGGATGCGACTAGCGGAACCTCGCTGTCACGCGATGACTCGGGGACGCGTCCTGACCAGGGGTTGGACCGGGGGCCATCTGTCAGGTCCAGGCTTTGCGGCCGAGGAAGGCGAGCAGGCGGGTCTGCTCGTCGGCGTCGGGCAGCGGCTCGAGCGCGGGCCCCGCAGGCTCCGGACTCGCGCAGGGCGTCGCCGAAGCCCTGTGCGGCATGACCAAGGCGCTCGACGTCGTCGGGGGCGATCTCGTCGTCGAGGCCGACGGCGCGTGCCACGTCCCAGCGGTGGATCACGAGGTCGAAGCTGAGGAAGCGGTCGACCGCCTCCTGATACGTGCTGCGTCCGAAGTAGCCGTCGAACGGCTGCGCGCCTTCCGGCGCATCGCAGGATCGCTGGGCGCTCGCCTGACGGCCTTCGCCGCGTCGGCCGATCCCGGGGTCGCGGACCAACGGCTGGGACGCCCGGAGGCGATGACGGGCGCCGCCGTGCGCCAGGCCGCCGGAGCGTGGCAGTGCCTGACCGGCGAGCTCGTCCAGCGATCACAGATCGAGCCCCGTGTCCCTGCCGAGCTCAGGTGGGGCACGATCGTTGCCGAACTCCTGTTCGCGGAGTTGCCTGATCTGTGTCTGCCAACCACGCACCGTTGCGAGCAGTTGTTCATGGCCGCGGTCGTCTAACTCGAAGTCGGCTCGTGGGAAAGCCCAGACCCTGTCCATGAACTCATCGACCACGGCAAGGTCGAGGCCGGGGTCTTTCTCAGCGGCGAGAGCGATCAGGTCCTGCAACGGGAAGCGTTGGGTCAGCTCAGCAAGGTCGATGAAGTCTCGTGGCTCCGCCCGGGCGAAGACCGCCAGCACCTTGTTGGCGCCGAGCTCGCGCAGGTCGAGCGCAGGGCCGTACCTCGTCTCGACAGGCTCCAAGGCTCGGCAATCGATGGCGAGATCCACCTCGCACTGCTCGCGCTCGCCAGAGACGCTGAAGCGGATGAACGACGGGCCTTGTCGCTCCCGCTGGATCGTCAGGCCTTGTCTGTTGGCACCGCGCTCGAACGCGTCGGCCAGGCGATGCACCGCGGCGGCATCTTGCGGTCCGGCGAAGTAGTCGAGGTCTCGGGTGGTCCGGTCGAGCACGCCGTGGGCCGCCATGGCCGCACCGCCGGCCAGAACGAAACCCTCCGACTCCGGCAGGGCAGCGATCAGCGCCGCCACACGCTCCTGGAGCGGGCCGAGCGCCACTACCCGGTGACGTCCTCGCGCCGCTGTTCGCGCACACGCGTGCGGCAGTCTTGCACGGTCACGTTGCGGTGCCGGGCGAGCCAGTCGGCCCAGGCTTGGCTGACCGCGGGGGGCAGCACGAGCTCGTCCCACAGGTGGATTAGCTCGTCGACCTCGATGAAGTACCGGACGTCGTCCGCGGAGCCCTCGCGCAGAACCTGCTCATAGACTCGGGCCCGCTGACGCTGGTCGGACAGGTCATAGGTCGGATCGGTCCGGCTCCAGTTCACCCGCCGGGGCATCGTCACAACCCCCCGTGCCTTGCGGACCGTGGGGTCGTCGACGTCATCGGGGATCTCCGGGGGGACATCACCGCGAATTGCTTGAGCCATGCCGTCGATGCTACGCACATCCATCGTCCGCGGCGTGGTGACGGTCCACAGCCCGCGGCGCCATAGGAAGGGGCATTCGACCGACCAAGGGAGGAGCGGAATGAGAAAACCCCCGGCTGACCAGGGGCTTCTCGGAGTTGCGAGGGCAGGATTTGAACCTGCGACCTCCGGGTTATGAGCCCGGCGAGCTACCGAACTGCTCCACCTCGCGTCCACGAGGCTAGCAGCGGTCCGCCCCGCCTGCAACGTCAGGCGGCGGGTGCCTCGGTAGCCGCCTGGTCCTCCGGTTCCGGCGCGGGCGACGCGTCGGGCACCGCGCCGCCCAGCAGGGACTCGGCCTGACGCAGCAGCTCCTCGGCGTCGCTCGTGCGCTCCTGGTAGGTGCCGAGGTCGCCCTCGCGCAGGGCGGCGTCGGCCTCCTCGAACGCCGCGAGCGCCTGGGCGATCAGCGCGGCGACGCGCGGATCGGCAGGCAGGTCGCCGCGCGGGAGGTCGTCCGGCGGCTCCTCCCCCGGCTCGACCGGTTGGCCGTCGTCCGGGGTCTCCAGGCCCGGCACGGTGGCGCCGAACACCCGCTCAACCGAGTCCGCCAGCGTCTCCTCCATGACCACCTGGTCGCCGTAGACCAGGACGCTGCGGCGCAGCTCGGGGATCTCTGACTGCTCCGCCCGCAGGAACAGCGGCTGGGAGTACAGCAGCGCGCCCTCGATCGGCACGACGATGAGGTTGCCGTAGATCACGCCCGACCCCGACTGGTTCCACAGCGTGATCTGCTGGGCCACCGCGGGATCCTGGTCGATCCGGGCCTGCACCTGCTCCGGCCCGAACACCGTCCGGTTCGGGGGCATCAGCAGCACCTTCAGGTCCCCGCTGCCGTCCGTGTCGACGTGCCCGGCGAGGTAGGCGGTGAGGTTGTTGCGCTCCGCCGGCGTGAACGGCTGGACCAGCGAGAACCGCTCCTCGGTCTCCTGGGGCAGGCGGATCAGCTGGTACGTCGGCGGCATCGGACGGACCTCGCGCTGTGCGGCCGGCCGGGGCGCCTGGTTGGCGAAGAACGCCGAGTCGCTCGGCAGGTTCCACGCGTCCTGCTTGGTGTAGAACTCGGCGGCGTCCGGGATGTGGTAGGTCCGCAGAAGCTCGGACTGCACCAGGAACAGGCCCTCGGGGTAGCGGAAGTGGTCCCGCAGATCGTCGCTGGCCTCCTCGAGCGGCGTGAGGACACCCGGGAAGGCGCGCCCCCACGCCTCGATGACGGGGTCCTCGGTGTCCACGACGTAGAGCGAGATCGTGCCGTCGTACGCGTCCACCACGGCCTTGACGCTGTTGCGCAGGTAGTTCGCGCCGCCGGTCAGCCCGGGCACGAATCCGATCTGCTCCTGCAGCGTGATCGCCCCGTCCGGCCCCTGCACCGGCACGAGGCGCCGCTGCTCGGACCGGGTCACCGCGGCGAGGTCGATCCGCTCGGAGTACGGCAGCATGTTCGAGGTGGTGTAGCCGTCGACGATCCACTTTATGCGCCCGTCGACCGCGACGGGATAGGGGTCGTGGTCGAGCTTGAGGAACGGCGCGACGCTCTCGACCCGCTCCCGGATGTCGCGCTTGAACAGGATCTTGGACTCGTCAGTGATCAGGCCGGACAGCACGATGTTCGGCTCGGCGTAGCGGAAGGCGAAGGCCAGCCGGCGCAGCGGCGAGCCCACGGGCACCCCCGCCTCGCCGGTGTAGCGGTACTCCTCCTGCCCACCCTCGAGCGGGTAGTCGAGCTCGTCCAGGCTCGTCCCGACGATCGAGTACTCCGGTGACGCCTCGCCGAAGTAGATGCGCGGGTTCTCGACGTCGAGCGCTTCCGCCCCGTCCACGGTCTGCGGCGGCAGGTCGCGGACGACGAACTCCGGCTGGCCGTCCGGACCGGCGGTGCTGACGCGGGAGGACACCAGGCCGAACCCGTGCGTGAAGTAGAGCCGCTCGTTCTGCCAGGTCCGCGCCTGGCGCGGCAGGTCGCGCTCGCTGATCTCCCGAGCGCCGAGCATCAGCTGCCGCACCCGGCCGTCGATCTCGTACCGGTCGACGTCGACGTCGCGGAAGTCGTAGTACGGGCGGAACTCCTGCAGCTGCTGGTAGGTGTTCTGCAGCGTGGCCGGGTCCCACAGCCGCACCGACTCGAGCGTGGCGGCGTTGTCGACGACCTCCTCGGCGGTGAGGTCGGCCGTGGCGTCGAACGACTCGTACGTCACGTCGTCGGGTCCGATGCGGTAGCCGAAGCGGGTCAGCTCCAGGTTCCGCTCGATGTACTGCTCCTCGCGCTCCAGCTCCTGGGGGTCGACCTGCAGCCGCTGGATCACCGCCGGGTAGATGCCGGAGAGCAGCACCGCCGCGACGAGCAGGATCCCGACGCCCGCCGACGGCAGCAGCCAGCCCCGCACCCGGATGTTCACGAGGAACAGCACGACGCAGACGGCCGCGATCACCATGAGCAGCTGCAGGGCCCGCAGCTGCGCGTTCGCGTCGGTGTAGGACAGCCCGGTGACCTGGCCCCGCGGCGAGTAGCTGAGCATGAACTGGTCGAGGCGGAAGCCCCAGGCGCGCACCGCGACGAGCGCGGCGAGCAGCACGGACAGGTGGACGTTCGCCAGCGGGGTGATCTTCTGGCCCGGCGACTGCGGGCGGATGCCGCCGAAGATGTAGTGCGCGAGCGCCGTCAGCCCGATCGTCAGCGCGAGCGCCGTGAACAGCCACGAGTTCACGAGGGAGTGGAAGGGCAGGACGAACACGAAGTAGCCGAGATCGCGACCGAACTGCGGGTCCTCCATCCCGAAGGGCACGGCGTTCGCCCACAGCAGGAAGGTCGGCCACTGGCCCACCATCGCGATGCCCGACAACACGCCGACGACCGCTGCGACGGCGAGCAGCAGCGGTCGCGCGTACGGCTCGATGGTCTGGCGGTAGCGCTCGACGCCCTCCTCCTGCGCGGACGGCATCCGGTAGGGCGGAGACAGGCGGCGGGCGAGCAGCAGGTTGCCGCCGAGCAGGGCGCCGAGCAGCACGGCGGCCAGCACCCCCAGGCCGGCCTGCGTCCGCAGCAGCCCCCAGAACAGACCGAGAAAGCCGACGTCGGTGAACCACAGGACGTCGGTGTAGAAGGTCGCGATCCGCGCGCCGAACAGCACGACGGCGGCGGCCAGGAATGCGAGGACCAGCCACCAGCGGCGGCGCAGCTCGTGGCGCAGGGTCATGTCAACAACTCCATGGCGGTCACTGCGCGACCGCCACAATCGAGGTCATGAGAATCGCCTCCGACGAGCTCCGGCGATTCGCATCTCAAAGGGCCTTCTCCGCTTCGACGACGTCGGCGCTACCGGTCTTCGGGCCAGTGTAGGCGGGGTCCTCCGGCAGCTCGCCGCTCGGGTCAGGTGCGGGCGAACAGGTGCTTCAGCTCGTCGAAGGACTCGATCGCCTGGCCGGCGCCCCTGACGACCGCTTCGAGCGGGTGGTCGACGACCTTGACCGGGATCCGGGCGTCCCGCGCGATGCGGGCGTCAAGGCCGCGGAGCAGCGCCCCGCCGCCGGCGAGGAACATGCCGTTGGTGATCGCGTCCTGGGCGAGCTCGGGCGGGCACTCGCCCAGCGCGTCGAGCACGGCGCCGCTGATCGAGGCGACACAGCCGTCGATCGCGCCCCGCACCTCCTCGGAGGAGACGGTGACGACCCGGGGCATGCCGGTGGCCAGTTCGCGGCCCTGGATCTCGACCTGCTGCTGCTCGGGCTGGGGGAACGCGGAGCCGATGTCAATCTTGAGCCGCTCGGCGGCGCGCTCGCCGATTGCGACGGCGTGCTCGGTGCGGACGTGCTCGGCCACGGCGGCGTCGAGATCGAACCCGCCCGTTCGCACCGCCCTGACGGTTACGACGCCGCCGAGGGAGATCACCGCCACCTCCGAGGTCCCCCCGCCGACGTCGACGATCATGTTGCCGATGGGCTCCTGGACCGGCAGGCCCGAGCCGATCGCCGCGGCCATCAGCTCCTCCATGAGGTAGGCGTGGGCCGCGCCCGCCTGCAGCGCGGCCTCCTCGACGGCGCGACGCTCGACCTCGGTGATCGCGCTGGGCACGCAGATGAGCGCCCGGACACGGGAGAACCGGGACACGCCGACGCGCTGCAGCAGCAGTTTCAGCAGCCTGGAGGTCGTGTCGAAGTCGGTGACGGCCCCTCCCCGAAGCGGGCGTTCCGCGGTGATGTGCCCGGGCGACCGACCGATCAGCGAGTACGCCTCGCGGCCCATCGCGAGCACGTCGCCGTTGCGCTGGTTGACGGCGACCACGGTGGGCTCGTTGAGCACGATGCCCCGGCCCCGGCTCCAGACCAGCGTGTTCGCCGTCCCCAGGTCGATGGCGATGTCACGCGCCACGATCTGGTCCCCGGCGCGCGCTTGCGAACGGAGCGTTCGTCACCGACCCGGCGGCCGAGGCCGGCGCCCCCCGGCCCGGCCCGGTGTGCGGCGCGGGGGCGGACGCCGGCCGCTGGTCGGCCACTTCCGCGGGCCGCGGCGGCGCCTGCGGGGGCGGACCGCCGAGCGGGCGCGTCCGGCGGAGCGGCCC
>JACCXR010000542.1 GCA_013696915.1 Euzebyaceae bacterium | reverse complement strand
CATCGACGCCGAGCTCGACCGCGCGCTGAAGGCGCTGTCGGCGGGCAGTGGCGAATCCGAGGCGGCGCACGTCCGGGCGGCGTTGCGGGCATACGTCAGCAATCCCATGACGGTCGCTGCGCGACCGCCATCACCGAGGTCACGAGAATCGCCTCGGACGAGCCTCGGCGATTCACGGCTCAGCGTCGAGCCTACCGGACCTGCCCGTGCGCTCAGCAGGGTCGGAACTCGGGGCCGCCTGCGGGCGAGTGCGCCACGACCGTTTTCGCGAAGCGGCCCCGGACCCGCGTTCCGACCGCGGCCGCCGCCTGCTCGGACTCGCAGAGCGCCAGCAGCGTGGGGCCGCTGCCCGAGAGGACCGCGCCCAGGGCGCCAGCGTCGATGAGAGCCTTCTTGGCGTCCTCCAGCTCGGGGCGCAGAGAGAACGCCGCCTCCTCAAGGTCGTTGTGCAGCGCCGCCCCCAGCGCCTCGGCGTCGCGGCCGCGCAGGGCCTGCAGGACCGCGTCCGGCTCGACCTCGCTTGGCCGGCAGTGACGGTCCCAAGCCCGGTAGACCGCCGCCGTCTCCAGCGGCTCGCGGGCCTGGCAGACGACCCAGTGGAACGTGCCGCGGCAGAGGACCTGCGCGAGCGCCGTGCCGCGTCCGGTGGCCAGCGCCGTGCCGCCGACGACGCAGAACGGGACGTCGCTGCCCAGCACCGCCGCGAGGCGGCGGAGGTCGTCGCGGCTGAGTGCGCAGCCCCACAGCTCGTTCAGGCTGACCAGCGCCGCGGCCGCGTCCGCGGACCCGCCGGCCATGCCGCCCGCGACCGGGATGCCCTTGTCGAGGTTCATCACCGTGACCGGGGTCGCGGCGGCGTCGACCTCAGGGTTCGCGAGCGTGACGGCGCGCTCGTCGACGACGGCGAGGTCGATGACCTTCGTCGCGTGGCCGAGCGCGCGGGCGGCGCGGACGGCGAGGTTGGCATCCGCCGACGGCACGGCGGGCCCCCCGTTGTGGGACAGCCGGACCCGCATCCGCCTCCGCGCGGCCGGGTGGTGCCCCTGACCGGGAGGTCCGATCAGCCCCACCCGCAGCCGGTCGTAGAGCGAGACGGTCTGGAGCACGGTGACGAGTTCATGGAACGCGTCGGGCCGGCGCCCCCGGACGGAGAGGAAGAGGTTGAGCTTGGCGGGGACCACCACCGCGACGCACGGACCGTCCGCCTGCTCCGGTCGCACCGGCCGGTCTCCTTCCTCGGCATCGACAGCGACAGTCGGGCCGGGCGTTGAACTCCCCCGGCCGCATGGTAGGGGTCGGCCCGGCGAGGCGGCAAAGCGGTCGGGGACGCGTCAGGGGTCGGGAGAGAGCGCGACGGCCAGTCGCGCCCACTCGTCCAGCCCGAGCTCCTCGGCGCGGGCGCCGACGGGCAGGCCTGCCTGCGCCAGGGCCGCTTCGACGACCGGGGCGGGGCCGTGGGAGACCGCGAGCGCGTTGCGGAGCCGTTTGCGGCGTTGGGCGAACCCGGCCTCGACCAGCGGGAACAGCGCGTCGCGTTCGATGGGCAGGTCCCAGGGGCGCGGGTCGAGCCCGACGGTGACCGAGTCGACGTTCGGCACCGGGTAGAACGCCGTGCGGCTGACCGCGGCGAGCAGCCGCGCCTCCGCCTGAGCGCGGATCTTCACGCTGACCGCGGCGTAGAGCGGATCGCCCGGTGACGCCGCCCAGCGGCGACCGACCTCGCGCTGCACCATCACCACCAGTCGCCGGAAGGCTCCACAGGCGAGCGCCGCCATCACGAGCGGCGTCGCGACGTTGTACGGCAGGTTGGCCACCAGGGCGGCCGGACCGCCCCCCACGAGCCCGGCCAGGTCGACCGCGAGCGCGTCGCCGTGCACCACCCGGACACCGCCGTCCCCGCCGACCACCTCCTCCAGGGCGCGGACCATGCCGGCGTCGATCTCGACCGCGACGACGCGGGCGCCGGCGGCTCGCAGGGCCAGCGTGAGGCTGCCGACCCCCGGGCCGATCTCGCACACGAGGTCGCCCGGTCCGACGCCCGCGTCGCGCACGACCTTGCGCAGCGTGTTGCCGTCGATGACGAAGTTCTGGCCGAAGGCCCTGCTCGGTGCGAGACCGTGATCGTCGAGCAGGCGGCGGATGTCGCCCGGCGTCAGCAGCCCGCGGGTCACGGAGGAGACGGCGCCAACGGTCAGCCCTCGTCCGGGAGCGCGAACAGCCGGCGCGCGTTCGCGCTGGTGACGGCCCCCATCTCCTCTGGCGTCATGCCGTGGAGCTCCCCCAGCTGGGCGACGGTCAGGGGCACGCGGGCCGGCTCGTTCGGCTTGCCGCGGTGCGGGTGCGGCGACAGGTAGGGCGAGTCGGTCTCGGTCACCAGCAGCGACGGCGGCACGGCGGCCGCGATCTCGCGGAGCGCCGGCGCGTTCCTGAACGTCAGGTTGCCGGCGAAGGAGACGAACCATCCGCGCTCGGCGCAGCGCTCGACGAGGTCCGGGCCGCCCGAGAAGCAGTGGAACACGGTGCGGTCGGGCGCCCGCTCGTCGTCCAGGACGCGGACGACGTCGTCGTGGGCGTCGCGGTCGTGGATGATCAGCGCCTTGTCGAGCTCCTTCGCCAGCCGGATGTGCTCCCGGAAGGACTCCTCCTGGCGGACCGGCGGGGTGTGGTCGCGGAACCAGTCCAGCCCGGTCTCGCCGATCCCGACGACCCTCGGGTGCTGGGCGAGCTGGGCGAGCATCCGCAGGACGTGGTCGGTCGCCTCGATCGCGTTGTTCGGGTGGATGCCGACCGAGGCCCACACGCCGGGTTCCGCGCCCGCCGTCTGGACGCATTGCGCCGACGTGGCCAGGTCGATCCCGACCGTCACGAGCGTCGTGACCCCCGCCGCCCTCGCGCGCCCCACGACCTCGTCGGAGGGCGCGTCCATGAGCTCCAGATGGCAGTGCGTGTCGGTGTACACGAGCGCCCCGGTCGGAACACGACGGCGCCCGCGGTCCGCGGGCGCCGCACCAGAGGGTACCCGATGCGCCCGGTGGACGGCCCCGGCCTGTGTCGACTGAGGCCGGGTTTCGACGACTCGGTCGACACAGCCCGGGTCTTGCGGAGCTACTCGGGGGTGACCAGCTGGAGCCAGGAGTAGAAGGCGGTCTCGTCGCCGTCGAAGGAGTAGCGGACCGACGTCACCGCCGGGAACTGCAGCACGGTGCTGTCGAGCTGGCTGAGCAGGATCGCGCTGCCGCACGAGGTGGAGGCGTTGTTCAGCAGGGCGGAGAAGTCGCGGAAGTCGACGTGCGCGATCCCGTCGGCGTCGATCGTGGCGCTGTTGAGGTAGCCGGCCGTCTCCTCGGAGAACCAGCCGCCGTACCCCTCCGCGCGCTCCTGTTCGGTCGGCCCGGCGAGCAGCGCCTCCACGGCTCCCGTGAGGACTCCCGGACCTTCCACCTGGCGTTGCACCGCGAACGTGGTCGTGCAGTCCGGGTTCGGATCGTCGGCCCTCGGCAGGAAGATCTGGACCACCGTGACGGGCGGCTCCGAAGACTCGGCGCCGGGCGGTTCCACGGTGGGCTCCGGCGGCGTCTCCTCCGGTGAGACCGGGGGCTGCGCCCCGACGGGCGCCGCGGGGTTGAAGGCCGCGCTCGCGACATCGCCGCGCAGCGGCTCGGCGACCCCGTTCGCGTCGACGAGGAACAGCCGCTGCCCGTCCCCCACGAACCAGGCGGAGCGCTCGCCCTGGACCCACGCCGGCGGCCCGCCCTCGGCCTGGGTGACCCAGGCGGTGCCGGCCGGGGCGACGAACAGGTCCCCGGCCGGGTCGAACGGGACGCCGAGGTCGGTGAGCGAGGCGATCGGGGCGAACTCCGGGCCCTGTGGCCCCGGCTGGACGACGCCGAAGGCCGCCGTCGCCGGCAGGTCGCCGTCGGTGACGGGGCAGCAGGTCGCGATGACGTCCACCGTGTCGGCGTCCCGCGAGGAGGGGGCGACGAAGCCCGCGCCCTCCTCGGCGCCGAAGGCCTCCAGCGGCGTGCCGGCCGGCTGGCCGACGGTGAGGTCGGCCTCCCACGCCGACCGCCCCTCGTAGGCGGCCTCCCAATACAGGCGGTCGCCGCCGGGGTCGAACGACAGATGCCGGGCGGTGAACTCCTCCGCGCCCTCGACGAAGACCGGAAACTCCAGCCGCGGCTCGCTGAAGACGTCGTCGCGGATCTGGATCACGGGCTGGCGCCCGTCGCCGGGCTCGTCGAGGACCGAGGCGAGCTCGCCGTTCGGGCCGAACACCGGCGAGGCGCCGGGACCGAGGTCGGTGACGCCCCCGTCGGAGAGGCCGACGGTGACGAGCGTCGGCGACGCGTCCGCGGCGTCCCGCTGCTCGAACGCCACCACGGAGCCGTCGGGAGCGAACGCGGGGTTGGCGTACCGGACCGGCGTCGGCCCGAGCGGCACGGTCCGACCGTCCGCGCAGGAGGCCTCCAGGTCACCGTCGACCGTGGCGAAGACGGCGACGAGGCCGCCGCTCCCGCACGCCGTCCCCGCGTCCGACGGTGCCGGCGGCCCCGCCGGGCTGGGGAGGGCGGGGGGCTCCGTGGGCGGCTCCGGCACCCCTTCGGGCGCCGGCGGCGCCGGCGATCCGGTCGGCGCCGGCACGGGCGCCGGCACGGGCGCCTGCGTCGGCTGCTCGGCGACGTCCGGTTCGAACACGATGCGGCCGCGGCCGATCAGCGAGGGCAGCGCCACGGCCGCGAACGCCACCACGGCGGCCGTCGCCAGCCCGAGGGCGGCGAGGCGAAAGGTCCGGTCACGGCGGATGCGAGTCTCGACCTTCCGCCAGGTGCGGGGGTCGGGGGTGACGTCGGCGGCCACGGTCTGCATACAGCGGCGGAGCCGGTCCTCGAAGTCTCCGGGCATCAGACCGCCTCCTCCCCCAGAAGGGCGCGCATGCGGGCCAGGCCGCGGGACACGCTGCTTTTCACGGTGCCGACGCTGATGTCCATGGCGGCGGCGGTGTCCTGTTCGGTCAGGTCGGCGTAGTAGCGCAGGACGATGGCGGTGCGCTGCCGCTCGGGCAGGCGCTGGAGGGCGGAGAACATCGCGTCCGCGTCGACGACCTGCTCGTCGTCGCCGCGGGCGCCGCGGTCGTCGCCGCTGCGCTTGGCGGCCTCGCGGCGCTCGACCGCGAGGCGGCGGAAGCGGGAGTTCACCTCGTTGACGACGGCCCGGCGGAGGTAGGCGCGCGGCTGCGCGATGCCGCCCTTCGACCACCGCCGGTAGACCTTGACGAACGCCTCTGCGACCGCGTCCTCGGCGCGGTGGGGGTCCCCGCACAGCAGGTAGGCGATGCGCAGCGCCTCCGCGTGGTGGGCGGCGTAGACGTCGGCGAAGCCGTCGACGCCGGCGCGGCTCTGCGTGGCCACGGTGGCGGTCCTCATCGGTGGTCCGGGCAGTTCTGCGACGGTGGACACACGCTCCCACCTCCTTCGGGTCCTGTGACGCACAGGCCCCTCGCGAGGTTGAGACCGGGCTACCCGCCGTCGTCGAGCTTCGGGAACAGCAGGTCTCCGCGGGTGACGGTCACGCCGGCCGGCGTGGCGCCGAGCGCCCCGGCGTCGGGCAGCCGCTGGTCGGCGAGCGGCCCGGGCAGCCCGAGCGCGCCCCACAGCGCCGCGGCGGCGTCCGGCATGACCGGGGAGATCAGCATGGCGATGACCCGCAGGGCGTCGACGCACGTGTAGAGGCAGCGGGCGAGGTCGTCGTCCGCGCCCTGCTTGCGCAGCTTCCATGGGGCGCGCGCCTCGACGTAGCGGTTCACGCCCCCGACGAAGCCCCAGACGTCCTCGAGCGCCTTCTTGAAGTCCAGCCGGTCCATGGCCTGCAGGCCGGTGACCGCGGCGGCGTGGTCGGCGGCCAGCGCGGCCTCGGCGTCGCCCAGCGCCCCGACGGGGTCGGGGACCATGCCCCCGCAGTACGACTCCACCATGGTCAGCACGCGGTTGGCGAGGTTGCCGAGGTCATTCGCGAGGTCGGTCGTGTAGCGCTGCTCCATCGACTCCCACGAGAACGTCCCGTCCTGCCCGAACGAGATCTCGCGGAGGAAGTAGTAGCGGTAGCAGTCGACGCCGAAGTGGGCCACGAGCTCGGCGGGGTGGATCCCGGTCGCGTTGCTCTTGCCCATCTTCTCGCCGCCGACAAGCAGGAACCCGTGCGCGTAGACCCGGCGCGGCACCTCGACGCCGGCGGCCATCAGCATCGCCGGCCAGTAGACGGCGTGGAAGCGGAGGATGTCCTTGCCGATGAGGTGCAGGTCGGCCGGCCAGCGGTGCGCGAACGCCGCCGTGCCGGACCCGTAGCCGGCCGCGGTGGCGTAGTTCAGCAGCGCGTCGAACCACACGTAGAACACCTGCTCGGGGTCCCAGGGGACCCGGACGCCCCAGTCGAGCGCGCTGCGCGTGATCGAGATGTCCTGCAGGCCCTCGGCCACGAAGCTGCGGACCTCGTTGCGCCGGACCTCCGGCTGCACGAAGTCGGTGTCGTACAGGGCGAGCAACTGGTCGGCGTAGCCGCTGAGACGGAAGAAGTAGTTCTCCTGCTCGAGCTGCTCGACCGGCCGGCGGTGGAGCGGGCACAGCGTGCCGTCGACGAGCTCGGAGACGGTGTAGTACGCCTCGCACCGCACGCAGTAGGGGCCCGAGTAGGTCGCGGGGTAGATGTCGCCGCGGTCGTGGAGGACCTGCATGAAATCCTGGACGCGGGTCTGGTGGCGCGGCTCGGTCGTGCGGATGAAGTCGTCGTTGGAGATGCGCAGGAGCCCGAGCATCTCCTGCCAGCGCGGGACGATGTCGTCGACGTGCTCCTGGGGGGCCATGCCGCGCTCGGCCGCGGCGCGCGCGTTCTTCTCGCCGTGCTCGTCGGTGCCGGTGAGGAAGTGGACCCGGTCGCCGTTCAGCCGCCGCCAGCGCGCGACGACGTCCGCCGCCACCGTCGTGTAGGCGTGCCCGATGTGCGGCACATCGTTGACGTAGTAGATGGGCGTCGTGAGGTAGTAGGTGTCCTTCGTCTCCGCCAT
>JACCXR010000514.1 GCA_013696915.1 Euzebyaceae bacterium | reverse complement strand
GGACGCGCGGGTGGAGTACAGCCTGCAGCCCGACCCGCCGACCGGGCCGCCGGCCGCCGTGGTCGACGGCTCGGCGAGCGACCTCGCCCGGGCGGCCCGGCTCGCGGAGGGCATGCTCGGCAGCGAGCAGCGGCGGCGGGTGGTGCTGCTCTCAGACGGCCGCGAGACCCAGGGCGACATCGTCTCCACGGCCCGCGAGCTCGCCGAGGCCGGCATCGTCCTCGACGTCGTGCCGCTGGCCGGCGGCGGCGTCGCCGACGTCCTCGTCGCCGAGGTCCGCGCCCCCAACCGCGTGCGCGAGGGCGAGGCCTACGACGTCACGACGGTGCTCGAGAACACCGGCGACACGCCGGCGGAGGTCGTCGTCGCGCTCCTCGCCGACGGCGTCGAGGTCGACCGCCGGACCGTGACCGCCGAGCCCGGCCGCACCGAGGTGACGGTCGAGCGGACCGCCGACGCCTCCGGCACCGTGCGCTTCGAGGCGCGGCTGGCCTCCGGCGCCTCCGTCGTCGCGGCGAACGACGTCGGGCGTGCCGCCGTCCAGGTGGCCGGGCCGCCGAAGGTGCTCGTCTACCAGCGCACCCCCGGCCTGGGCGAGGACCTCGCGGCCGCGCTGCAGTCCGCCGCGGTCCCGACGGAGGTCCTGTCCGCCGACAGCGCGGCGCTGCCCGGGCTCGACGAGCTGCTCGACTACGACAGCGTCGTCCTGGTCGACGTGCCCGCCGCCACCCTCGGCGAGCGCGGCATGGTCACGCTCGACAGCTTCGTCCGCGACGCCGGGCACGGGCTGGTGGCCGTCGGCGGGGACTCGTCGTTCGGGATGGGGGGCTACGACGGCACGGCGATCGAGGAGCTGCTGCCGGTGTTCGCCCGGGTCACCGACCCGCAGCGGCGCCAGTCGGTCGCCGAGGCGCTGGTCGTGGACAGCTCGGGGTCGATGGCGGCGTGCCACTGCGCCGACGCGGATGCGTTCGGCGCCGCCCCCGAGGAGGGCGGCGTCGTGAAGACCGACATCGCGAAGGAGGCGATCGCCAGGGCCGTCGAGCAGCTCGAAGCGCAGGACCAGCTCGGCGTGCTCGCGTTCAACACCGCGAGCGAGTGGGTCGTGCCGCTGCAGAGCCTCCCGTCGGACGCGGTGATCGACGAGGGTCTCGCGCGGCTGCACCCGGACGGCAACACCGACATCCCGCAGGCGGTGCGGGAGGCGATCGAGGGCCTCCGCGACGCGGACGCGCGGCTGCGGCACATCGTCCTGTTCAGCGACGGGTTCATGGGCGACACCTCGGGCCTGGAGGAGGTCGCCCGCGAGGCCGCCGACGCCGGCATCACGCTTTCGGTCGTCGGCACCGGCGAAGGCAGCCTCGACATCCTCCGCCGGATGGCCGCCGCCGGCGGCGGGCGGTACTACCCGGGCCGCGACCTCAGCCAGATCCCCGACATCATCGCGCTCGAGCTGCGCCAGGTCGCCCGCCCGATCATCAACGAGGGCACGTTCTTCCCGACCGTCACCGGCATCGCGCCCGCGACCGAGGCGCTCGAGGAGTCGCCGCCGCTGTCCGGGTATCTCGCGACGACCTCGAAGCCGGCGGCGCGGACGCTGCTCACGATCGGCGAGGAGCACGACCCGCTGCTCGCCGAGTGGCAGGCCGGCCTGGGGACGGCCGTCGCGTGGACCTCCGACGCGGCACCGCGCTGGTCGGCGCAGTGGCTGACGTGGGACCGCTTCAGCGCGTTCTGGTCCGACGTGGTCAAGGACACGTTCCCCGACCGTGCCGAGCCCGGCTTCGACCTCGCCGCCACCGCGACCACGGACGGGCTGCGCGTGCGCATGACCCTCGGCGAGGACGCGCCCGCGGACGCAGAGGCCGTCGCGACGATCACCACGCCGGAGGGCGAGCGGCAGGAGGTCGCCCTCGACCGGGTGTCGCTGGACGAGTTCGAGGCCGTCGTCCCGGGCGGCGCCGAAGGCGTCTACGCCGTCAGCGGCGCCCTGCGGCGGGGCGAGGAGGTGCTGTTCCGCGACACGGCGACGGCCACCCGGTCGTACGCGCCGGAGTACGCCGCCGCCGGCGCGGACCCCGACCTGCTGCGGCGGGCGGTGGAGGCCGCCGGCGGGCGACT
>JACCXR010000509.1 GCA_013696915.1 Euzebyaceae bacterium | reverse complement strand
GGTCAGACCGCCGCCGGGCGCGGGGACGGGGCCGTTGCGCCGGGCGTGACCGCCGTGGCGTTGGGGCGGCCCTGCCCAGGTGTGGGTGACGCCGCCGCGGCTGGCCTGCCAGCCGGCGCCGTCGGGCAGCCGATGGAGATTCCAGCCGCCTTCATGCACCGCCACGTGATGGTCCCAGCAGACCAGCGCGAGGTTGCCCACGTCGGTGTCGCCGGGATGGTCGTGGTCGGCCCAGAAGATCAGGTGGTGGGCGTCGCACCACGTCGAGGGTTTCCCGCAGTGGGGAAACACGCAGCCGCCGTCGCGAACCTCCAGATACCTGCGTTGGCTGCGTGACGCGGTCCGCCGGCTCCGGCCGAACTCCAGGATCGCCGGGCCCGGGCCGGTCAGCACCCGCGAGACCGCAGCGTCGCAGCAGATCCGCCTGGCGGTCTCACTGCAGATGGTCTCACCGTCGCCGAGGAACCCGCCTCCGGCCCCGGGCCGTCCCAGCAGCGCCTCCAAGTCGATGATCACCGACACGTGCGCGCGTTCCCCGCTGCCGGGACCGGGCGACGCCGTCCCGCCCTGGGCATCCGCAGAGTCCCCGTCGAGGAAGGCCTTGCACAGCCCGACCATCGCGTCGGCGCGCTGCTGGTCGGGGGTGCGCGGGTCCTTCTCCGCCCGGCCCTGACGACGGACCGCCTCCAACGCCGTGGCGACCAGCGCACCGGCGTCGGGTGCGAACTCCCCGGCCAGGCAGAGCATCCCGTCGCCGGCGCGGGTCCAGGTCCGCAGACTTCGCCGGGCATGCGCCAGGCGGGCCGCCTTGACGCCCGCAGCCTCGTCCGCGGCCTCCCGGAACCTCTGCACCACCGGACGCAGCCCCCGCGCATCCGTCGCCTTGGCGGCCTCCACCAGCGCAGCCTCGTCGGCTGGGTCGATCAGCGGCCCATCCATCCCGCGGGCGCCACGGTTGACCGCGTCACCGGCGAGCGCCGCGATCTGTCGGGCGTGGCCCACGCCGATGTCGCCCGCGGCCAGCGCCGCGGCCGCCGCCGGCAGCGACTCCAGCCCCACCACCGCCGCGATGCCCGCGCGGACCGCCGCCGCGTCGGTCACCGGCCGGCGTGCGGCCACCCACGCCGCGGCCGACGCCGCCCCGTCGACATGCCACGCGCCCGACACGTCGAACGCCGCCGCCCGCCGCAACCACTCCGCCTCCAGCCGGTCGATCAGGCGACGGAACACCAGCAGCTCCGCGCCCAGCTCGGCACCGTCCCGGTCGGACAGGTCCTGCCCCGCCAACCGGTCCACCGCCGCCGCGAGCTGCTCCACCGAACCCCCCTCCGCGTGGCGTTATCGAACTGGCGTTCGATTCATGATACCACTGGGCGCCCTCGCGAGCGCGCCTTTCCACAGCGGTTCACGCCCTTCTTTCCGTGTGGACCCGCTCCCGACCCGCGCCAATGTCGACGGCCGAAAGCCGGCGCCGGACCACTCCTGGCTCGCGGCCACGAGCGGGCCGGACACCAAGTGACCGGCACGTCAGAATGACGCCATGACTGGGACCGACCGGCAGAGGCTGAGACGGCCTTCGACGAGGCGGCCGAGCTCCGGAGGACGGCGACGAAATTCTTCCTGCGGGTCCAGCGCGACCACGAGGGGTCGGCGGGAGCGACGGCAGCACCAGTCCTCCCCCGCCGGAGGAGGTCCTCGACGACCGCGACGAGATCGTCAGGAGCCGGCCTGTTCGGTGGCGTCACGGTCCGCCGGTACCTCGCACAGCCGCCCGACAACGGCGGCCACGCACAGCGGCGCCCGCCTCCGCAGCCCCCTACAGCGGCGGCCACGGGTAGGGCCGTCGCCGCTCGTCGACCACGGGCAGGGCCGCGGTGCGGGTCAGCGCCGTCGCGCGGAGCCTGAGCGTCTCGACCTCGCGGGGGCTCAGCAGGTCGCACAGCGACGCCGTGATGTCGCGGCCCGGATCGAGCAGGGCATCCGCCAGCCGCGCCAGGGCGTCACGCCAGCCCGGCTCGATCGGCGCCGGTCCGAGGTCCCAGACGACGGTTCGCAGCTTCGGCTCGGCGTGGAAGGTGACGCCGTGGTCGATGCCGTAGAGCCTTCCGTCGTCCTCGCCGACGAGGATGTGGCTGCCCTTGCGGTCGGCGTTGTTGACCAGCAGGTCGAACGTCGCGATGCGCGCGAGCTCGCGCGTGTAGCGCTGTTCGTCGATGAGCACGAAGTAGTGCCGGTCAGGGTCGTGGTCGACGAACAACTGCACGGAGCCGAACCCCATCGGCCCGTCGCGCAGCACCGTCGGCGGCACGAGGTCCCAGCCGAGGAACCGGCTCACGACGTACGCGGCGACCTCGCGCCGGCACAGCGTCCCGGGCGGGAAGTCCCACAGCGGGCGCTCGCCGGTGCGGGGTTTGTAGATGGCGTGGGTGCGCGAATCGTCGTCGTCCCCCACCTGAACGAGCAGGGTGTGGTTGCTCGCGTTCGCCAGGAAGCCGCGGGCCGTCAGCTTCGCCTCCGTCAGGAGCGCAAGGACGTCGGAGTCGCCGGCGACGTCGGCGCTCACACCGTGAGGGGACCGTGGCCGTTGGTGGCCGGGCACACATGCCCGTCGACGGGGTCGATCGGCCGGCTGCAGAATCGGCAGCGCTGCCGGGCGCCCGCCTCGACGGCGTAGACGGCGTGCGCCGCGAGCAGCACGAGCTGGCCACGGTCGAGCCCGAAACGCGCCCGCGCGCCCTGCTCGTCGGCGTCGGGGTCGATCAGCTCCTCGGCCTCGAGCACGAACCGCTGCCCTTCGTCGTCCATCCCGAGGCTCATCGACCCGGCCCGCCACGCCGGGGGTACCGGGTCGAGCAGCCGCATCCGCCCCTCGTCGAGGTCGTCGGGCGTCACGACCACGTCGACGCGGGCGAGCAGTTCCTGGGCGAGCTGGGCGAGCGCGGCGACCTGGGACTTCTCCAGCATCAGCGCGACGAGGTCGGGGCCGCGACGGGCCTGGATGAAGAAGATCCTCCGTCCGGGTTCGCCGACGGCGCCGGCCGAGATCCAGTCGACCGGGTCGAGCTCGAACGAGTCAGCCACGGGCGGCGCTCCTGCTGCGGGCCGCCTTCTTCCCCACGGGGGTCCTGCGCGGCGGGACGAACGCCTCACGGGTGAGCGGCCCCTCGTCGTTGAAGCGCAGGAGGACCGGCCGGGAGCCGTCGCCGACGCTCAGCATCGTCACGGACGCCGGCCCGACGTGGAGACGCTGGAAGGCATCGAGGGGCATGCCGGCGTAGAAGGCGACGACGGCCTTGATGATGTCGGCGTGGGAGACGACCGCCACGAGCCGGTTGCGGTGCCGGCTCGCGATCTCCTCAAGCGCGTCGACCGCGCGCAGCTGCGCAGCGCGGATCGTCTCGCCCCCCGGGAAGCGGACGAGCGACGGCCGCGACTGGATGGTCGGCCAGAGCTTGTTGCGGAACAGCGGCTTCAGCGGCCGGTCGGTCCAGGAGCCGTACTCGACCTCGATGACGCCCTCACAGGGCAGGATCTGCAGCCGGTGCGGCGCGGCCACGAGCTCGGCCGTCTGGACGGTGCGCGCGAGCGGGCTGGCGTACACCGCCCGGATCGGCAGGTCGGCCAGGCGCCCCGCGGTGGCCTCGGCCTGTCCCCGGCCGCGCTCGTCGAGCGGCGCCTCGGTCCGCCCGCCCAGCCTTTCGCCCGTCGCCGCCGTCGTGGCGTGCCGGATCAGCAGAAGGGTCGACGGCACAGGCGCCCCGGCGGTGGTGCGGACATGGCGTCCAGACTACCGACACCGTTACGCTTCGGCGCCGCCCCCACCCAAGGCAGGAGATCGACCGGCCATGAGCGACACGCGCACCGAACGCGACTCGATGGGAGAGATGCAGGTGCCCGCGGACGCCTACTACGGCGCCTCCACCCAGCGGGCGGTCGAGAACTTCCCCGTGTCCGGCGACGGGATCCCCGCGGAGGTTGTCCGGGCGCTGGGACTGATCAAGGCCTCTGCGGCGGCCGTCAACCACACCAAGGGCGTGCTCGATGACGAGCAGTTCAAGGCGATCGGTCAGGCGGCGCAGGAGGTCGTGGACGGCGCCCTCGACGACCACTTCGTCGTCGACGTGTTCCAGACCGGCTCCGGCACGTCGTCGAACATGAACGCCAACGAGGTGATCGCGAACCGCGCGACCGAGATCCTGGGCGGCCGGCTCGGCTCGAAGCTCGTCCACCCGAACGACCACGTGAACGCGGGCCAGTCGTCCAACGACGTCTTCCCGACCGCCGTGCACCTCGCGGCCTACACGGCCTGCGTCGACGACCTCCTGCCGGCGCTGTGGCGGCTCCAGGAGTCGCTGACCGAGAAGAGCGACGAGTTCGCCGGCGTCGTGAAGCCGGGCCGCACCCACCTGATGGACGCCACGCCGGTCACCCTCGGCCAGGAGTTCGGCGGCTACGCCCGCCAGGTGGAGCTCGCCGGCGCCCGCGTCCAGGCGGCGCTCGAGCGGCTCGCGGAGCTGCCCCTCGGCGGCACGGCCGTCGGGACGGGGTTGAACGCCCCGGAGGGGATGACCGAGGGCGTGCTGGCCGAGCTCCGCCGGCGCACCGGCATCGGCGCCCTCCGCGAGGCGGAGAACCACTTCGAGGCGCAGGGGGCGCGTGACGCCCTGGTGGAACTGTCCGGCGCCTGCAAGGTCGTGGCCGTGTCCCTGACCAAGATCGCGAACGACCTGCGGTGGATGGGCTCCGGCCCACGGACCGGACTGGCCGAGATCCGCCTGCCCGAGATCCAGCCCGGCTCGTCGATCATGCCGGCGAAGGTGAACCCCGTGATCCCGGAGTCGGTCACCCAGGTCGCCGCCCAGGTGATCGGCAACGACGCGGCCGTCACCATCGGCGGGCTGTCGGGCGCCTTCGAGCTCAACGTCTACATCCCGCTCATGGCGCGCAACGTGCTCGAGTCGATCCGGCTGCTCGCCCGGTCGGCGGAGAACTTCGCCCGCCAGTGCATCGACGGGATCGTCGCCGACGTCGACCGCTGCACGGAGCTCTCCGAGCGGAACCTGTCGATCGTGACGGCGCTGGTGCCGGCGATCGGCTACGACCGCAGCGCCGAACTGGCGAAGAAGGCCCTGGCCGAGGACCGGCCGCTCCGCGAGGTCGTCAAGGAGGCCGGCGTCCTCGCCGCCGCCGACGTCGACCGCATCCTCGACACGATGCGCATGACCCAGGGCGGCGTGCTCTAGCCGGCCCAACCCCGGGCTGTGTCGACTGGGTCGTCGAATCCCGGCCTCAGTCGACACGGGCCGGGGGGCCGGCGCCCCAGCCGGCCGCGGCGACCAGGCGCGCGGAGAGCTCGTCGGGATCCGCCAGCGCCGGCCGGACGAAGAAGACGTCCCGCACCTCCGGGCCGAGCGTCGCGACCCGCGCGCCGAGCACGTCGGTCCCGGCGTCGGCGAGGACGCGGGCGAGCCGGTAGAGCATGCCGGGCGCGTCCGGTCCGTGCACCTCGACGCGGGACCGTTCCGGGCCCTGCTCGATCCTGACCCGAACGGGCACCGGAGCGGCGAGCGGGGCCGGTCGCGCGTCGCGGCGCTGTTCCCGGCGCGCCACCGCTGCGGCGACGTCGAACCGGCCCTCCGCGGACCGCGCGAGGTCGGAGAGCGCGCGGTCCCAGTCCACGCCGGCGCGGTCGCGCACGACGAACCAGTCGAGGGCGACGCCGTCCGCACGCGTGAACGCTCTCGCGTCCATGACGGGAAGGCCGTGGGCGGCGAGGACGCCGGCGCAGTCCGCCAGCAGCCCCGCGTGGTCGCGCGCGACCACCGTCACGGTCACCGTGCCGTCCGCAGGTCCCGGCCGCCTCCCGGCCCGCAGCTCCCCCCGCCCGGGCAGGCCGAGGAGCAGGCGCGCGTGCTCAGCCACCTGGCGGGCGCCGGCGGTGGCGAGGTAGCGGGCGGGCAGGCCGGGGAGCAGCGCATCGAGGGCCGGGCCCCGATCCCCGAGCAGCCCCCGCGCCGCGATCAGGACCGCAGCGGGCGCGCGGTCCGAGACCGGACCGTCCGCGTCGGCGGTGAGCACGCGACGCACCCGCCGGTAGAGCCGGCCGAGCAGACTGTCCTTCCACGCAGACCACGCCGCTGGGCCGGTCGCGCGGGCGTCCGCGAGGCTGAGGAGGTAGAGCCCGTCGAGGGTCTCGACCGAGCCGACGAGCCCGGCGACCGCGGCGATCTCGTGCTCGTCGTCGAGATCCCGCCGGGTCGCCGCGTCGGGCAGCAGCAGGTGGAGGCGGACGAGCTCCGCGACCCGGGCGGTGCGGCCGGCGTCGTGGCCCATCTGGCGCATCCAGTCGCTCGCGACGGCCGCCCCCACCACGCTGTGGTCCCCCTGCCAGGCCTTGCCGACGTCGTGCAGCCACGTCGCCAGCACGACGCCGTCGGCGTCCTCCAGGCCGGCCCACACATCGGCGCCGTCGGCCCCGTGCCGTCCCCGGGCGAGCTCGCCGAGCACCGCGACCGCCTCCAGCCCGTGGGTGTCGACGTCGTAGGTGTGGAGCGGGTTGCGCTGCGGACGGCCGCGAACGCGGGCGTAGTCCGGGAGTTGGGCGGTCAGCAGGCCGACGTGGTCGGCGTCGGCGAGCGCGCCGAGCCCGCCGCGTCCCTCGCGCAGCGCCGCGACGAGCGCGTCGCGTGCATCCGCGTCCCACGGCAGCGGACCCGTGCGCCGCACCTCTCCGTGCAGCCACACGGCGGTGCGCCGGCCGAGGTGGACTCCCCGCCGGGCGGCGGCCGCCACGGCCCGCAGACCGAGCGCCGGGTCCGCCGCGAGCCCCTGCCCGGCCGCCGCCGCGAGACCCTGCCCGGCCGCCGCCGTGAGACCCTGCCCGGCCGCCGCCGCGACACCCTGCCCGGCCGCCGCCGGGAGGGGCCCCCCCGCGTCGATCTCGACGAGCCCGTCGACCAGCCACAGGCCGTCGCCGAGCGACTCGGCGGTCGGATGGCGCCGCCGGCGGCCGCCACGGGCGTCGGCGAGCAGCAGCGGCCACGTCCGGCCGTGGACGTGGGCGATCGAGCGCGCGGCGAGGCCGACGGCGCGCAACAGGACGTCGCCGTCGGCCATCCCCAACCGGGCGGCAGCCTCGTCCTGCAGGTCCAGGCGCAGCCGGTCGTGCCCCACTGCGCCCTTGCGGCGGCCACCGAGCACGAGGTGGAGCGCGCACCGGGCCGCCAGCAGCGTGTCCCCCGCCCTCGCGAGCTCGCCGCGGTCGGGTGCGCCGAGATAGCGGGCGCCCACGAGCGGGTCGAGCCCCACCTCACCCAGCAGGCAGCCGGCGGCCCACCGCAGACTGTGGAGGTCGCGCAGGCCGCCGGCGCCGTCCTTGAGGTCAGGGGAGAGCATGCCGGGCGAGGCCCCGGCGCGCGCGTGGCGTTCGGCGTCGGCGGCCTCGAGATCTCCGAGCAGCCGGGCCCCGTTGCGCCGGAGCCAGCGGGACATCCGGTCGCCCAGCTCGTCGGCCAGTCCGGGGCTGCCCGCCACGAGCCGCCGGTCGCTGAGCGCGGTCGCCGTGTCGGTGCGCTCGGCGGCGGCACGCACCGCCTCCCTGGGAGTCCGGACAGCGTGGCCGACCTCGAGCCCGGCGTCCCACAGCGGGTAGCACAGCGCTCGGACAAGCGCCTCGAGGTCGCGGCGCCCCCAGCCGTCGTGGACCAGGAGGAGGTCGACGTCGGAGGCGGGGCAAAGCTCCCCGCGGGCATAGCTGCCGAGCGCGACGACTGCGATGCCTCCGACCGGCTCGTGGGCGGCGAGCCAGCCGGCGATCGCGGCGTCGACCCGGTCGGTCCACTCGCGGCACCATGCCGCCCCCGGCGGCGCATCAACCGCGGAGGAGTCGAGCATCAGCGCGACATGGCGGTCACTGCGCGACCGACACCACCGAGATCATTGGGACCGCCTCCGCAGCCTTGAGGCGATCCACGGCTCAGATCGCCTCGGGGCCGTGCTCGCCGGTGCGGATGCGCACGACCTCGTCGAGCGGCAGCACCGCGATCTTGCCGTCGCCGATCTTGCCCGTGCGCGCGGACTTCACGATCGCGTCGATGACGCCGTCGACGTGCTCGTCGTCCACCATCACCTCGATCCGGCTCTTGGGCACGAAGTCCACCTGGTACTCGGCCCCCCGGTAGACCTCGGTGTGGCCGCGCTGACGCCCGAACCCGCGCGCGTCGCTCACCGTCAGGCCCGCGACCCCGACCTCGCGCAGCGCCTCCTTGACGTCCTCCACCTTGAACGGCTTGACGATCGCGATGACGAGCTTCATCCACGCTCCTTCGAGGGTCGGCGGTACCGCCAGCTTGGGCGTCCGAGGTTTCTGCGTTGTCAGACCCGGGTTACTGCTGCGTTACGCCGGGCCCATCGACGGCGAGGAGGCTCGCGGTGAAGCCGTGCATGAAGCTCCGCCGGCCGACGCGTCCGAACTCCCCGGCGCAGAAGAAGCCTGCGAGCGGGATCTCGCCGAGCCGCTGCCGCACCAGGCGGGCGTCGTGGTCGGGCTCGCCGAACAGCCGGGATCCTCGGCCGTTGCAGGTGAACAGCAGCGCCGCGGCCGGGGTCCCCCCGTCGCGGAACTCCTCGAGCAGCAGCCGAAGATCCTCGTCGGCGCTCGCGGCGTCCCGGACGTGGAACTGGACGGTCTGTCCGACCTGGACGACGTCGCCGAGGACGACGGCGCCCGTGCCGGGCTCGCCGCCGAGGAGCTGGCGGACGAGGAAGTCGCCCCTGGTGAGCTCGTCGCGGTACTCGTCGATGGCGGTCCCGACGTGCAGGCCCTCGCGCATCAGCCGGCGGTCGTCGGGTCCAGCGCCGGCGAAGGTCTGGCGGATGCGCTCGACGGGCTCGACACCGCCGAGCTCTTGGAGGACGTTGCGCTCGGCGCGGGTCACGGTGTAGCTGTGGCCGATCGGGCGGCAACCCTGGGACACGAGCGTGCGGAGGCGGATGGCGCCACCAAGGGCGACCGCGACGCCACCGCGGTCGAGCACCGCATCGTCGAGCAGCAGCCGGTTGCGTCCGGGGCCGCCGGCGCTGGCCAGGCCGCCGGCCACGGGAACACCCGGGCGGGTCTGCTCGACCCACTGGAGGAAGCCATCCGCTGGGAAGGTGAAGGGATCGGCGAAGGCCACGAGGGCCTGCGAGCCGTCGGGCACCTCCGGCCACGGCAGCACCGCCTCGCCGGGCCCGTCAGAGGGAGGCGGGTAGTGCAGCGCCGCGACCTCCGCGCCCGGCAGGACGGCGGCCCACAGCGCCAGACAGTCCCCCCGCTCGAGCTCGTCCGGGCCGGCGATGACGCCGCCCGCGGTCGTGCCGACGAGGTGGCCGGGCTGCAACCGCTCGAGGATGCGCGCGCCGATGCGCCCCGTCTCCGGGGCGTACGCCGCGCCGACGAACGCGACGACCAGGTCGGGCCGCCGCCCGTCCAGCGCGGCGAGCACCTGGTGAAGCGCGTCGTCGGCCGCCCTGCCGGCGGCGGCGCCGACCGCACTGCCGGTCGCGGCGAAGGCCATCGACCGAGCCTACGCCCTCGTCACCGGCCCCGTCCGGCCCGGTCAGCCGAGCAGTCCGGCCCGGAACGCCAGGGCGACGAGCTCCGTGCGGTCGCCGGCCTCCAGCTTGCGGAACAGGTGCTCGAGGTGCTTCTGGGCGGTGCGGGAGGAGATGCCGAGCCGCTCGGCGATCTCCCGGTTGCCGTTGCCCTGGGCGACGAGCTCCAGGATCTCCAGCTCGCGCCCCGTGACCTCTGGCAGCTGTTCCGCGACGCCCTCCAACAGCCTGGCGACGAACTCCTCGCCGATGACGGTCTGCCCGGCCGCGGCGGCGCGGATGCCGTCGACGAGCGCCTGCGCGCTGCTGCTCTTGAGCAGGTAGCCGTCCGCGCCGGCGGTCAGCGCCTCACGCAGGTGCCGCGCGCTGTCATGGGCGCTGAGCACGAGCACCGGGACCGGGCACCCCAGAGCACGCAGCCGCCGCACGACGTCGAGACCCTGCTCGGAGCCCAGCTGCATGTCGAGCAGCACCACGTCCGGCGACTGAGCCTCGACGAGTTCGACCGCACGGTCCACCGACGCGGCCTGGCCCGTCACGCGGATGTCGTCGGACTGTGCCAGCAGGCTCGCAAGCCCCTCGCGGACCAGCTCGTGGTCGTCCACCACGACCACGGCGATCGACCCCATCCTGCTCCCCCTGCGGACGTCCGGATCTACTGCTCTCCGTCTGCTTCGGGGACCCCGAGCACGTAGTCGTCCGCCTCGTCGCTCCACTCCATCGTGACGATGCCGCGCGCCCGGGCCGCCTTGCAGAACTGCAGGAACCCCCCGAAGCCGAACTCCTTCTCGCTGAACTTGGGCCGGCGCTTGCGGAGCTGGTTCTTCAGCCCCGACAGCGGAGGAGGACCGCTCTCGGCCCGGAGCGCCGACACGACCGATCGGAGCAGCTCGAAGGCGTCCTCCTCGTCGCTGGACTCCTCCGGGAAGCCGACCTCGGGATCGCCCTTCGCGGTGCCCGGGGTGAGCTCGATCACCCGCCGGTCGGCGAGGTTGCGCAGGAGCTCACCGAAGGCCCGGAACCCGTGGTCGGCCTCGTTGAAGGTGGGATCCTTGCGGAGCAGGGCGCGCTTGAGGGTGGACGCGAGCACCGCGCCGCCGCTGGACCGCTGCAGGCCGGACAGCGTCTGGGTCACGAGCCGCGGCAGGTCGACGTCGTCGGGCTGCTCCGTCGGCGCGGCCTCGGGCTCGGCTTCGGGCTCGGCAACCTCCTCGGCGGCCCGGCGCTGCGGCGCCGCCGCCGCGGGCGTCCGCGGAGG
>JACCXR010000484.1 GCA_013696915.1 Euzebyaceae bacterium | reverse complement strand
GGCGTTGACCGCGGCCGGCGAGCGCCGTGACCGGCCCGGACTGGCCGAGGCGCTGGAGCTGCGCGCCGCCGCCCGGCCGGATGCGCCGCAGGCGACGGCATGGCTGGAGGAGGCGGTCGCGCTGTGGCGGGCGCTCGGCAGCCCGCTCGGGCTCGGGCGCGCCGAACTCGCCCTCGCCGGGCGCACCGGCGGGCTCGACGGCCGGATCCTCGCCGAGGAGGCCGCGACCGCGCTCCGCGCGATCGGCGCCCGGGCCCACGCGGCGGCGGCCGAGCGGCTGCTCGCCGACCTCGACGGCCAGGCGCCCGCCGTCGCCGTGCAGTCCCTCGGCGGCTTCCGCCTGCTGCGGTCCGGCGTGGCCGTGCCGCTGTCCGACTGGCAGTCGCGCAAGGCCCGCGACCTGCTGAAGATCCTGGTGGCCCGCCGGGGCCGCCCGACCCCGCGCGAGACCGTGATGGCCGCGCTCTGGCCCGGTGAGGACCCCGAGCGCCTCGCCGGGCGCCTCTCCGTCCAGCTGTCGACGCTGCGCACCGTCCTCGACCCCGGCCGGGCACACCCGGCGGAGCACTACATCGCGGCCGAGGACGGGCTGCTGCGCCTGGAACTCGCCACCGTCGCGGTCGACGTCGAGGCGTTCCTCGCGACCGCGGCCGCAGGCCTCCAGCGCCTGGCGGCCGGCGACCGGCCGGCCGCCCTGACGCTGCTCGCCCGCGCCGAGCACGCCTACGCGGGCGACTTCCTCGAGGAGGACGCCGGGCAGCACTGGTCGGCCGCAGTGCGCGAGGAGGCGCGGACGACCGCCGTCGACGTGGCCCGCGCCCTCGCCGGAGAGCGCGCAAGGGCAGGGGATCTCGACGGCGCGGCCCGCCTGTACCGGCGCGTCCTCGAGCGCGACCCCTACGACGAGCCGGCCCACCTGGCGCTCGTGCGCTGCCTGCGCGGCGCCGGCCGCCACGGGGAGGCGCGCCGCCGCCACGCCGCCTACGTGGCGGCCATGGGCGACCTCGGCCTCGAGGCGGCGCCGTTCCCGACACGGCCGGCGCCGCGGTAGGGGCTGAAGGGGCCGTGCCCGGCCGTCGCGGGGACTCTCCCACCGGCGGCGGGGACCGCAGGGACAAGGCCCTGGACCCGGGTGCTTGCCCTTCCGGGGTGGATTCTTCGGATACCCGAAAAATCCACCTCGGAGGCGGCAGGCGGTCCCGACGTGGCCGGGTCTGGCGCTCCCGCGCGCCTGTGAGGGTCAGGCGGGGAGGGTCAGGCGGGGGTGCCCGGCGCCAGGCAGCGCCGGCCGAAGAGGTCAGGCGGGGCGGGTCAGGCGGGGGGTGCCCGGCGCCAGGTAGCGCCGGCCGAAGAGGAACGCGAGCCCGTACAGGACTGCGGCCAGGATGAGCAGGGCGCGGTAGCCCACGAGCAGCGACGCGTACTCCAGCAGACCGCCGACCATCGCCCCGAGCAGGTTGGCGCCGAACGCCGTCGCCGACGCGCCGACGCCGGCGAAGCGCTGCGCGAACACGAGATTGGCCAGGAAGATCGGCGTGAACGCGAGCACCACCGCGACCACGAACCGGGGCACGGCCGGCAGGCCGAGTAGCGCGTTCTGCGGCACGACCCAGGCGACGACCAGCGCGGCGAGCAGCGCCCCGTACAGCAGCGTCGGCCGTGGGAGGCGCACGCGTCGGGCGACCTCGACCGCGATGTACACCGACAGGAGCACGCCGGTGAACACGAGCGCGTTCACGAACCAGGTCGTGCCGAACAGCAGCGCGAACTGCACGACGTTCTTCGTCTCCAGCAGCAGGAAGGCCGTGCCCATGAAGAACAGGTCGACGTAGCCGGCCATCTGCCGCAGCGGCCCGGCGGCAAGCCGGATGAAGACCACGGACGCGAGCAGGATCAGGCCGATCACCAAGATGTAGAAGCTCGGCAGGCCGCGGTCGCGCAGGTACAGGAAGGGGTAGTCGTCCCCGACCGGCGGCGGCACCGATGCCACCCGCGGCGACCAGACGGCCGCGCACTCCAGCGCGGCGGGGTCGAGGCTGTCGGCGAGCATCGCCAGACCGGCGGTGCCCTCGACGGTGTCGATGCACGGCGGCCGGCCGAAGGCCTCCTCCAGGGTGCTGGCCAGCCGGTCGATCAGCCAGTCCTGCCGGTAGTAGTTGTACATCGCGAAGGTGCCGCCGGGCCGGAGATGGTCGCGGGCCTCGCGCAGCGCGTCGATCGTGAACAGGTAGCTCTCCAGGCGCAGCGACGACTGGCCCGACACCAGCGTGAGCGAGTCGGGCAGCGCGAAGATGATGAGGTCGTACAGCGCGTCGGTCCGCTCGAGGAACGCGCGACCGTCGTCGATGTGCACCTCGACGCGCGGGTCGTCGTAGGGACGGCTGGGATGGAGCTCCTCTCCGAGCTGGTACAGCCGCGGGTCGATCTCGACGGCGTCGACGTGCTGCGCGCCGTTCTCGAGCGCCAGGGCGACGTCGCTGCCGTTGCCCGCCCCGACGACGAGCACCCGCTCGAGGGGGTTGTCGACGATCCGCTCGTAGGGCGCGAAGTAGATCGGCTCGCGCTCGCGCCGCCGGTCGCTGTCCTGGATCACCTGATGGGGGATGCCGTTGACGGCCACGAACGTCACCGCGCCGGCCTGCTGCGTGACGGCGGTGACCTTGTAGTACGGCGACCAGCTCGACTCGGGGTCGAGCGTCTCCCAGGTCAGCAGGCCGCACATCACCAGCAGCATCAGCGCGGACACGACCTTCGTCGCCCGGCCGTAGAGCACCAGGAAGATCAGCGTCGCGACGACCCCCCACACGACGGGGGGCGCGTGCAGGAACGACAGCACCGAGAACCCGACGATGCCGAGGATGCTGCCGCCGATGTCGAGCCGGTAGGCCTCGAGCGGCTCGAACTTCACGAACGTCCGGGCCACGCCCTCCGCGATCATCATCAGCACCAGGGCCACGGCGACGAAGATGACCGGCAGCGTCACCCAGGTCGGCAGGCCCGTCGTGCGCGATGAGCCGAAGTAGATGAGCTCCGCGCCCCGCCGGTCGATCTGGACCGGGAACAGCAGCACGAAGGCGACCAGCAGCCCCAGCGCCACCGGCGCCCAGGGGAACAGGTTGACCCGCGCCCGCGCGCGCAGGAACCCCATCCCGATGCCCAGGAAGCTGCCGAGCAGCACGAAGTTCGAGAAGTACGACAGGTAGACGATGTTCGACCCGGTCCAGCGGATCAGGGCCAGCTCCACGAAGAGCATCAGGAAGCTCGCCAGGACGAGACGCAGCCGGTCGCTCAACAGGTCCTCGCTTCGTCGGTTGGGTTAGAGCGCGGCCTGCAGCGCGGAGAGGACCTCGGGCTGGTGGGTGCCGAGGAGCAGCGTCCCGACGCGCGAGGCCTTCCACGCCTCCAGCCGGTCGACGATGCGGGGGATGGGACCTGCGAGCGCGACCTCGTCGATCAGCTCGTCGGGCACCCGCGCCGCCGCCTCGTCCTTGCGGCCCTCGAGGTAGAGGTCCTGGATCTCGCCGGCCGCCGCCTCGAACCCGTAGCGGCAGGCCAGGTCGTTGTAGAAGTTCCGGCCGCGGGCGCCCATCCCGCCGAGGTAGAGGGCGAAGAACGGCCGCAGCTGGTCCCGGCAGGCGGCGGTGTCCTCGCCCGCCGCCACCATGACGGTCGCGGCGACCTCGAGCTCGCCGGCGTCGCGGCCCGCGCGCGACAGTCCCTCGTCGAGGGCGTCGCCGAGCACGTCCTCCCGCTCGGGGGAGTAGAAGATCGGGAGCCACCCGTCGGCGATCTCGGCGGTGAGCGCGATGTTCCGCGGTCCGACCGCGGCGAGGTAGATCGGGATCGACGGCCGCAGCGGGTGGAGGATCGACTTCAGCGGCTTGCCGAGGCCGGTCGCGTCCTGGCCGGTGTAGGGGATCTGGTAGTGGTCCCCCTGATGCTCCAGCGGCGCCTCCCGGGCGATCGCCTTGCGCACGATCTCGACGTACTCGCGGGTGCGGCCCAGCGGCCTGCCGTACGGCACCCCGTGCCAGCCCTCCACGACCTGGGGGCCCGACAGGCCCAGGCCGAGCAGGAACCGGCCCCCGCTCAACCCGTCGAGGGTCATCGCCGTCATCGCGGTGGCGGCCGGCGTCCGCGCCGGCATCTGGAGGATGGCGCTGCCGAGTGCGATGCGCTCCGTCCGGGCGGCGAGGTAGGCGAGCACGGTCACGGCGTCCGAGCCGTACGCCTCGGCCGCCCACACCGAGTGGATCCCCACCCGGTCGGCGTGCTCGACGAGCGGCAGGACGTCGCCGATCGCCGCGCCGGCGTAGCCGATGTTCAGCCCGAGCCTCATCACGCTCCGATCGCGAAGGGCAGAAAGATACAGGCGACAGCCCCCGGCCGGCGCTCAGCGGTGGTCGCCGCGCCGGGCCTCTACTGTTCGCGTATGACGCCGTTGGTCCTCCTGCTCGCCACCGGGGCCGCCCTCGTGGCGCTCAGCCTGGTCACGGCCCGCCCGCCCACCGCCCCGATCCCCGACCTCGCCGGCTACTTCGAGCGGTGGGCCCCGCTCCACAACGGCTACGACCCGCGGGGCAACCCGTGGCTGCGCGGGTGGCTGATCATGTCGTACCGCATCGCCCGGCCGCTCGCGCGGCGCGGCGTCCTGCCCGACATGCTCACCGTGTGGAGCATCTGGCTGGCGTTCGCGGTGTTCGTGCCGGCGGCGGCCGGCGGGCGGTGGCCGATGCTCGCCGGGTGGATCCTGGTCGCGAGCGGGCTCGGGGACACCCTCGACGGCTGCGTCGCGGTGCTGACCGATCGGACCACCCGCTGGGGCTACGTGTTCGACTCGTTCGCCGACCGCATCAACGACGTCGTCTACCTCTTCGCCATCGTCTCCGTGGGGGCGCCGGCCGAGCTCGCGCTCGCCGCGGGTCTGGCCTTCGGCCTGCTGGAGTACCTGCGGGCCCGCGCGGGCAACGCGGGCATGGGCGAGATCGGCGTCGTGACCGTCGGCGAGCGCGCCATGCGCGTCATCTTCTGCTCGGCGGGCATCCACTTCGGCGGCGTCTTCGTCGACCGCGCACCCCTGGTCGCGACTCTTGGGCTGGCGGCGCTGACGACGTTCAGCGTCGTCGGTCTCGTCCAGCTCGTCGTCGTCGTGCGACGCCGGCTGATCGGGCTGCCGTCCTGACTCGGGGCCGGGCGGCCGCCCGTCGGGCGCGCCTACCATGGGTGGGTGACCGTGGCCGCCCATCCCGCTCTCGCGACGCTGCCGCCGACCCGGCGGGCCGTGCTCGAGCACCTGAAGCGCCACGGCGAGGAGACGGTCGAGGCCCTCGCCGCCGGCGTCGCGATCACCGTCAGCGGGATGCGCCAGCACCTGACCGCCCTGGAACGCGACGGCCTCGTCGTCTACCGCTCGGAACGCACGGGGCCCGGACGGCCGAAGCACCGCTACCGGCTGACCCCGACTGCGTCGGCGCTGTTCCCGCGCGCGTACGCGGAACTGACCAACGAGCTGCTCACCTACCTCGCCGACGAGGACCCAGACGTCGTCGAACGGGTCTTCGCGCGCCGCGGCGCGCGGCGGGTCGCCGACGCCCGCCGGCGGACGGCCGGCCGGGATCTCGGCGGGAAGGTCGCGGAGCTCACGGCGATCCTCGACGAGGACGGCTACCTCGCGGAGTTCGAGGCCCGCGGCGACGGCTCGTACGTCATCGTCGAGCACAACTGCGCCATCCACGGCGTTGCCCTGCGCTACGCCGCCGCCTGCCGCAGCGAGCTCGCCTTCCTCCAGGAGGTCCTCGACGGGGCGGTCGTGCGCCGCACCTTCCACATGATGGCCGGCGCCCACGTCTGCGCCTACGAGGTCGTCCCCCGCTGAGGCAGGGCGGCCGCGGGCGGATCAGGCGGGGCCGACGAGGTCGGCGACGATCGCGGCGGACTTCAGCACCAGCGGCAGACCGCCGCCGGGGTGGCTCGATCCGCCGACGAGGTAGAGGCCGGGGACGGGACCGCGGTTGGACGGGCGCAGGAAGGCCGCACGCGGGCCGTTGGATGACGTGCCGTAGATCGCGCCGCCGACGGCGCGGGTGCGGCGCTCGAGGTCTGCGGGGGTGACGGTCTCGCGGAACAGCACCCGGTCGCGGACGTCGAGGCCGCGAGCGGCCATGACGTCGAGCAGTCGGTCGGCGTACCCCGCGGCGAGGCCGGGGGCGTCCCAGTCGAGCCCGCACTGTCCCTGGCGGGGAGCGTTCGCCAGGACGAACCACGCCTCGTGGCCCTCCGGCGCGACGGCGGGGTCGTGCGGCACCGACACGTAGACCGTGGGGTCGGGGACCGGCCGCGGCGCCGGCCCGAAGAGCGCGTCGAACTCGGCGTCGTAGTCGGCGGGGAAGAGCACGGTGTGGTGGCGCAGCCCCGGCGTGGCGCCGCGGACGGCGAGGAGCATCACGAACCCGGACAGCGACGGGACCGTGCGGGCCAGCCGGCGCCGCGCCCGGCGGGCGGCCGGGTGGTCGAGCAGGTCGCGGTACAGGTGCGCCGCGTCG
>JACCXR010000462.1 GCA_013696915.1 Euzebyaceae bacterium | reverse complement strand
CAGCTCGCCGGCCTGCGCGGGAAGGTGATCGAGATCGGCGCGGGCAACGGGATGAACTTCGCGCACTACCCGACCGGGGTCGCCGACGTCCTGGCGGTGGAGCCTGAGCCACATCTGCGCCGGCTCGCCCAACGCCAGGCCGAGCACGCGGCGGTGCCGGTCGAGGTGGTTGCCGGCGTCGCCGACCGGCTGCCCGCCGCCGACGCCAGCCTGGATGCTGCGGTCACCACGCTGGTGCTGTGCTCGGTCCCGGACCAGGCCACCGCCCTGGCCGAGATCCGCCGCGCGCTGCGGCCCGGCGGGCAGCTGCGGTTCTTCGAGCACGTCCGGGCTGAGGCTGCGGGGCTGCGCCGGGCGCAGCGCGTGCTCGACGCGACGATCTGGCCGGTGATCGCCGGCGGCTGTCACACCCACCGCGACACCGCGGCCGCAATCCGCGAGGCCGGCTTTACGATCACGCACCTGCAGGCGCTCCACTTCCCCGACCTCCGATTCTCGACCCCGACCTCGCCGCACATCCTCGGCACGGCGTTGCGACCGCGCTGATCGTCCGGGGCGCGGCCCTTCACGCGAGCTGGGCGGGGCCGGCCCGGTCGGACGCGGTGAGGGGCTCAATGACGGCCTCCACCTGGTCGTGGGCTATGGCGCCAGCCGGGCGGCGACCTCGTGGAGCACCGGTTGGTCGAGGCACTCCAGCAGACAGCGGGCGAACAGCCACAGGCGGAGCCGTTCGGCGTCGAGGTCCAGCAGGGCGGCCATCCGCTGCGCGAAGCCCGACGGGTCACAGACCAGCCGCTCCTCGCAGTTCAGCATGTGCTGCAGTGCGTCGTAGGTGCGGTCGCCGACGTACGGCTTGGGGTCGATCACCAGCCACGGCTCACGCTGGGCCGCGAGGACGTTGCCCGCGGCGTGCAGGTCGGTGCAGAGCAGCACGGCGGAGTCCGCCGACCGGGGCAGCTCCCGGAACAGCACCATCGCCGCGCGGGCGAGCCCCGGATCGACGCCACCGGCCGAGCGCGCGAACCGCTCCTCGAACTCGGCGGCCCAGTCCTCGCACATCGCCTGCAGGGGACGGAACGGATGACCGGCCGGCGGCTGCGTCCACAGCCGCGCCAGCAGGCCGGCCACGACCACGTCCTGCTCAGGCTCGGGCGTCGAGCGCCCCATTGGCATCCCCGGCGCACAACGCTCGAGCAGCAGCGCGCTGGTCCGGTCGAAGGTCTCGGCGGCGTGCAGCCAGACCGCCCCGTTCCCCCGCCACACCCGCAGCGCGTCGGCCTCGTGCGCGGCCTCGGGATGGCGCCACCCGACCTTCAGCACGAGGTCCTCGCCCGCGACCGTTCGTGCCGGTGCGACCCAGGAGCACTGGCCGCCCGGTTCGTAGGGCTTCCCGACGTGCAGCGCCCAGCGTTCAGCCAGGTCCGCCACCACCTCCGGCAAGGTCGCAACCCACTCGCGGACATCACCGCGGTCGACGCGCGCGGCGGTCTCACTCAGGTGGCGGGGGATCTTCGGCGCCTCCGCACCCGCGATTCTCGTCATCCGCCACCGCAGCGCTCGCGGCCGGGGGTCACGAGCCCGCCACCGGGGCGAAGGTGTCCGCCCGCGGCTGGCCGCACAGGGCCGCGACCCGGCCGTAGACGATCTCGGTCGCCCGGCGACGCTCCCTCCCGGACTGGCCGGGGGGCGGGACGAGCTCGCCGAAGCGCACCTTCAGGACCCCCTGGGCCGGGCGCCGCCAGGAGGGGCGCTCGCCGCGCGGCCACACCGCGGCCGTCCCGACGAGACCGACCGGCACGATCGGCACGCCCGCCGAGGCGGCCATCCGCGCCATGCCGCTGCGGAAGCGGAACAGCTCGCCGGTCGGCGACCGCGTCCCCTCCGGGAAGACCCCGACGACCTCGCCGGCGCGCAGCAGCTCGACGACCGCCTCGAGCGCGCGGACGTCGGCCAGGCCCCGCTCGACCGGCACCATGCCCATCATCACGTTGAACCGCCCGTCGAGTCCGTGGGACAGCTCAACCTTGCCGAGGAAGCGCATCGGCCGCGGCGACGCCGCCGACAGCAGGTAGTGGTCGAGGAAGGACCGGTGGTTCGCCGCCAGCAGGACCCCGCCGGCGCGCGGCACCTGTCCACGGCCGGTGACCTCCGCCCGGAGTCGGCGCAGCACCGGCGGCCCGGCGACCCGGTGGGCGACGCGCATGCCGATCGGAGGCGTGGCCACGGCCAACGTGTGAGCTCAGGCGAACAGGCCGCCGTCGACCTGCACGACGGTGCCGTTGACGTAGGCGGCCTCGTCGGAGGACAGGAACGCGATGACCGCGGCCACCTCGTCGGCGGTGCCCAGCCGTCCGGCGGGAATCCGGGTGAGCAGGCCGCCCGCGTCGAGTTCCGCGGTCATGGCGGTCTCGACGAAGCCGGGTGCGACGGCGTTCACGGTGATTCCCCGCTTGCCGACCTCGCGGGCGAGGGACTTCGTCAGCCCGACGAGGCCGGCCTTGCTGGCGGCGTAGTTCACCTGCCCGGCGTTGCCGTGCAGCCCGACGACGCTGGTCACGTTCACGATCCGGCCCGCGCGGGCGCGCAGCATGCCGCGCAGCACGGCGCGCGACAGGGCGAAGGCCGCGGTCAGGTTGACGTCGAGCGTCAGGGCGAAGGCGTCGTCGGACATCGACATCGCGAGGCCGTCGGCGGCGACGCCGGCGTTGTTCACGAGCACGGACACGCCGCCGACCTCGTCGACGGCCGCGGCCAGCGGCGCGACGCCCTCGCGGAGATCGCACCCGACGACGCGCGTGGCGACGCCGAGGTCACCGCAGGCGGCGGCCACCCGCTCCGCGCCGTCGCGGTCGGCGCCGAAGTGCACGACCACGTCACGGCCCTGGGCGGCCAGTGCGCGGGCCGTCGCCGCGCCGATGCCCTTGGAGCCGCCCGTGACGAGGGCCCAGGTCACGCCAGCTCCTCGACGGCTTCGACGGCCTCACTTGCCTTGGCGGCGACCTCGTCCGGGGTCCGGACGTTGCGCCGGCCCAGCGAGGAGTCGGTGCGCTTCACCATGCCGGTGAGGACCGCCGACGCCCCCAGCTCGACGACCTCGGTCACGCCCATGCCGGCGAGCGTGCCGATCGTCTCCCGCCAGCGCACCGGCGAGGTGATCTGCTGCCGGAGCAGCTGCGGCCAGTCGCCGGCAGCGGTGTGCGGCCGGGCGTCGATGTTCGCGACGACGGGAACGGCGGCCTCGGCGAAGCGCGCCCCGTCGAGCGCGACGCCGAACGGTTCGACGGCCGGCTCCATGTGCGGGCTGTGGTAGGCGGCGCCGACGTTGAGCTCGCGGACCCGTCCCCGCCCGCCCTCGAGCAGTGCCCGCAGCCGGTCCAGGTCGTCGGAGGCGCCGGCGGCGACGATCTGGCCGGTGGCGTTGTCGTTCGCGACGTAGACGCCGACCTTGTCGCAGGCCTGCTGGACCTCTTCGACCTCGAACCCGAGGCAGGCGACCATCGTCCCGGGGCGCTGGTCGGCGGCGAGCTGTGTCTGCTCGGCGCGGGCGTGGACCAGCCGCAGGCCGTCGGCGAAGTCGACGACGCCGGCGGCGACCAGGGCGTTGTACTCCCCCAGCGAGTGGCCCGCCACCACGGCGGGCTCGGCGCCGCCCGCCGCCCGCCAGGCGTCGAGCAGCACGACGTGGTGCACGAAGAGGGCCACCTGGCAGGCCGCCGGCTCCCGCAGCTCCTCTTCACCGGCGTCGAGCCCGAGGCGGGTGACGTCCTCGCCGAGCAGCTCGTCGGCCTCGGCCCAGCGCGCGAACGCCGGGTGGTCGCGCCAGGGGGCGGCCATGCCCTGCTGCTGGCTGCCCTGTCCGGGGAACACGAGCGCGATCGTCATGACTTGGCCTCCTCGGGCTGCTGGGCTACCGGGTCCGTGCTCATCCATGCTCCTGGCGCAGGCGCCGCTTGTCGATCTTGCCCGTCGGGTTCCGGGGCAGCGACGGCAGCGCCACGATCCGGCGGGGGACCGCGTCGCGCCCGATGCGCTCGCCGACCAGTCGACGCAGCGCGGCCGTGTCCAGCGCCGCACCGTCGGCGAGCACGACGGCAGCCGACACCGCCTCGCCGCCGAGCCCGTCGGCGACGCCGTAGACGGCAGCCTCCACGACCCCGCCCGCGGAGGCAAGTACCTGCTCGACCTCCACGCTGAACACGTTCGCGCCGCCCCGGAGGATCACGTCCTTCTTGCGGTCCAGGATCCGGACGGTGCCGTCGGCGCCAACCGTGCCCACGTCGCCGGTGGCGAGCCAGCCCTCGCGCAGGACCGCGGCGGTCGTCTCCGGGTCGTCGAGGTATCCGGGGGTCACGTTCGCTCCGCGGACCAGCAGCTCACCCGGTTCGCCGTCGCTGCGGACCTCGACGCCCGGCAGCGGCCGCCCGACGGTCCCCGGCGCCGGGGGCGCCGCGGGGTCGTAGCGCAGCGCGGTGGCGGGGCCGTGCGTCTCGGACAGCCCCCACAGGTCGAACATCCGCAGCGCCGGGAAGCGCGCCGCCAGCCGGGCGGCCGTCTCGGGCGGCATCGGGGCTCCGCCGTAGATCAGGGTGCGCCATGCGGCGGGGACGGTGCCACCGGTGTCGCGGACGAGCAGGCTCAGCCACGACGGCACGGCGTCGAGGTGGGTGATCCTCGCGGCGGCCATGCGGCCGAGCGCGCCCCCGGCGCGGGTGTCGGACGGGATGACCGTGCAACCGCCGACCAGCGGCATGGTCGTGGTCTGGGCCGACAGGGGACCGATGTAGTGCAGCGGCAGCGCCACGAAGGTCCGGTCGGTGCCGTCGAGGTCGAGCAGGTCGACGTAGCACAGGGCCGCGTGCACCAGCCCGCGGCTGGTGACGGCGGTCATCTTCGGCACGCCGGTGGTTCCGCTCGTCGCGATCAGCGCCAGCGGATGGTCCTCCGCCCGTGATGCCGGCAGCGGGATGAGCCCGGTCGGTGCTGCGTCGGTCCGCAGCGCCTCGGCGGCGGTGCGCACCGGGCGCCCGCCGGCAGCGGAACGCAGCCGCGGCGCGTGGGCGTCGTCCGCCACGAGCAGGGTGCAGCCGGCCCGGTCCAGCTGGTCCGACCACCGCACCGGGCTGAGGGCCGTGTTAAGCAGCAGCGCCGTGGCCCCGAGCCGGCTGCACGCGAACGGCAGGGCGAACAGGGGCAGGTCGTGGCCGAGCGCGACGGCGATCCGGTCCCCGGTACCGGCGCCCTGGGCCGCCAGCGCTGCCGTCATCGCATCGACCGCGCGGTCGAGCTCGGCGTAGGAGAGAACTGCCGATGGCGCCTCGACCGCCGTCCGTCGCGGCCAGGTCGCGGCCGCGCAGCGCAGGAGCTCGTCGAGGCTCCGGGGTCGCCGGGCGTAGACGCGGACGGTCGTGCCGAGGTAGGGCGCGGGCTCGAGCGGGCCGTAGTCCGGCCGGGTGCGGAAGCGCGTCATGTGGCGCGGAACGCGAGGACGGCGTTGTGGCCGCCGAAGCCGAAGGAGTTCGACAGCGCCGATCGGACCCGCAGCCGCCGGGGGCGGCCGCGGACCACGTCGAGGTCGCAGGCGGGGTCCTGCCGGTCGAGGTTGAGGGTCGGCGGGACCTCGCCCTGGGTGATCGCGAGCACCGTCGCGACGGCCTCGATCCCGCCGGCGGCTCCGAGCAGGTGCCCGACCGCCGACTTGGTGCTGGTCACCGCCAGCGAGTCGGCGCGGGCGCCGAACACCGCCCGGATCGCCTGCGCCTCGGTCCGGTCGTTCGGCGGGGTCGACGTGCCGTGGGCGTTGACGTGGTCGACGTCGTCGATGCCGAGGTCGGCGTCGGCCAGGGCCAGCCGCAGGGCGCGGGCGGCGCCCTCCCCGCCGAGTGACGGCTGGGCCGGGTGAGAGGCGTCGTTGCAGACCCCGTAGCCGGCCAGCCTCGCCAGCGGGGTCGCTCCCCGCGCGTGGGCGTGGTCGGCCCGCTCCAGCACGACGACGCCGGCGCCCTCGCCGGTCACGAACCCGTCGCGGTCGGCGTCGAAGGGGCGGCTCGCACGGCCCGGGTCGTCGTTGCGGCGGCTCAGCGCGCCGGCGGCGGCGAACCCGGCCATCGTGAGCGGGTTGATCGCTGCCTCGGCGCCGCCCGCCACGACCGCATCGGCCCGGCCGGCGCGCAGCAGGTCGAGCGCGGAGCCGATGGCGTCGCCACCCGACGCGCACGCGGACACCACCGAGTAGGAGGGCCCCCGCAGGCCGTGGCGGATCGCGACCTGGCCGCTGCCCATGTTGAGCGGCATGGCGATCGACAGGTACGGGCGCACCCGGCTGGGTCCGCCGGCGCGCAGCCGCTCGTACTGGCCCGTCATCTCCTTCAGGCCGCCGCTGCCCGACGCGATGACCGCACCGATCCGGTCAGCGTCCACGCCGTCGACCAGAGGCTGGCGCTCCTGCTCCTGGCCCCCAGCGCGCTCCTGGCCCCCGGCGGGCTCCTGGGCCCCGGTGTGCTCGTGGGCCGCGGCCGCGGCGAGCAGACCGGCCTGTGCCAGCGCCTCGCGGGCCGCGACCAGGGCGAACTGCGCGAAGGGGTCGGTCTGCCGCACGAGCTTGCGGGGGAGATGCGCCAGTGGATCGAAGGCCGGGACCTCGCAGGCGAACCGCACGGGGAAGCTCTCGGCGTCGAAGTGCGTGATCGGCCCCGCCGTGCCGCGGCCCGACAGCAGGCCCTCCCAGAAGCGCGCGGTGCCGACGCCGTACGGGGTCACGGCGCCGAGGCCCGTCACGACGACCTCGGTCGGCATTAGCGTCCTGTGCGTCGGGTCCCGCGCCCGGATGGACGCCGTCGCCGATGCTACGCGTCCACGGCGGCGGTCCCGGACTAAAAGACCCGACGTGCGCTCGCGGAGCCCGGGCCGGGCACCCCCTCGATCCCCCGCTCCGCCAGCGCCGCGCTCAGCCGTCGCAGGCTGCGCCAGCCGCGCCCGCTGGTCGGACTCGACCGGGCGCCGGTCTACCCTACGGCGGCATGATACTGCGGAGGGTCGTGGCGGCGGCGGGGCTCGTGCTGCTCGTCGCCTGCGGGGAAGGCGGCGGCGGCTCGCAGGATTCCGCCGGGGAGCCGGCGCCGGCCGAGGAAGGCGGCGCCGACCTCGCCGGGCAGGCGGTCGACCCCACGCGCGAGATCATCTACATCGCTGACCTGGTCGTGCGCGCCGAGGACGTGCGGGCCGCCGCCGACGCCGCCGTCACCCTCGCCGAAGACGCCGGCGGATTCGTCCTCTCCTCGGACCTGCGGCTGGAGCCGTCGGTCTTCGCCACCCTCGTGCTGCGGGTGCCGCCGCAGGAGTTCGAAGCCGTCCTCGCCGGCCTCGGGGATCTCGGCAGCGTCGACTCGCAGTCCGTCCAGGCCGAGGACGTGACCGCCCAGGTCGTGGACCTCGAGAGCCGGATCGCCTCGATGCAGGCCAGCGTCGAACGGCTCCGGGAACTGATCGCCGAGGCCCCCAGCGTCGGCGACGTCGTCGCCATCGAAGGGCAGCTCGCGTCCCGGGAGGCCGACCTGGAGTCGCTCCAGGCGCAGCTGCGCGTCGTTCGCGACGACGTCGACCTCGCCACGATCACACTGCAGCTGTTCGAGCCGAGCTCTCCGGAGATCCGCGACGACGTTCCCGGCTTCCTGTCGGGCCTGCGCGCCGGCTGGGTCGCCTTCGTGAACTTCGTCCAGGTGGGCCTCACGGCGCTGGGCGCCGTCCTGCCGTTCGCCGTCTTCGCCGCCCTCGTCGTCTTCGGGATCGTGCGCCTGGCCCGCTGGCGGGCGCGGCGGCGGCCGCCGCGGACCGCGCCAACCTGGGTCCGACCCGGACCGCCGCCGGGATGGGGCCCACCCGGCGG
>JACCXR010000397.1 GCA_013696915.1 Euzebyaceae bacterium | reverse complement strand
AGCGCCGCCGCGCCCCCCAAGGCGCAGAACCCCAGCCCGACCGCCCGGGGCAGCGGGCTCCACGCCAGCGCCGCAGCGATCGACGCCCGCGTCCACTCGAGTGGTTCCGGGACGCCGTAGAAGTGCTCGAGCACCGTCACGGACCCGAGCCACTGCATGTATCCGGCGCCGGCGGCCAGCAGCAGCGGCAGCACCCGCGCGAACCGTCCGAGCAGCCGCCCGTACCCGGCGGCGGCCACGACGGCGATGCCCGTCACGGCCGGCTGGAGGTAGCGTCCCTGCATGGCCGCGTAGCGGGACGTGGCCACGTACCACGACCACACGCCGTAGAAGAGGATGCCGGCGATGAGCACGGTCGGCAGCAGCAGGAGGAGCAGGTCGGTCCGGCGCACCCGCCGGCCCGGCCACGGCCAGGCGACGGCGAGCGCCGCGCCGGTGGCGACGACGCCCGCCGCCCAGGCCGCCGTGTCGTATTCCACCTTGATCTCGTCCCATCCGAAGGCGCCCCAGAACCGGTGGATGATCGACTGGTAGAAGGTCGTGGCGAGGAGCTCCAGGTCCGGGGTGAAGGACGCCGGCGGGTCGGGGCCGACCACCACGGACGGCTGCACGGCGCCGTACACGACCAGGTTGCGGACCCACCAGAGCACACCGACGCCGGTCAGCGCCAGCGCGACGACGGCCGCGCGCAACACCTCCCCGCGTCGACCGCTGCCGCGGACCAGGGCGAGCGCGTACGCGGCGGCCACCCAGACGGGAAGCGCGAGCGCGAAGCCCTTCGTGAGCAGCCCCAGCATCGCCACGATCCCCGCCCAGACCGCGGTGCGCAGGCCGGCGTCGCCCCGCGCGACGTACACGAGGACGACGGTCAGCAGCCCCGCCAGGGAGGTCAGGAGATTGTCGTTGTTGACCGCCCCGCCGATGTGGGACAGCTGCGGGATCCCGAGCGGCACGACGGCCGCGGAGACGGCGATCGGCACCGATCCGGTCAGGCGCCGCGCCGCCGCGTGCGCGAACAGCGGCAGAGGGGCGACGAGCAGGACGCTGAACAGCCGGAGGACCCAGACGACCAGGTCGAACGGCCAGGACTCCCACGGGGCGACGACGAACAGCAGCGCTCCCAGCTTGTAGTACAGCGGAGGGTGCTGCGCCATCTGGTTGAAGCGCTCGCTGGGGCCGTCGGGGACCCGTGACCGCAGGTCTTCCCACGTGGGCCGGTCGGCGCGCGGGACAGCCTCGACGGCAATGACCGGTTCCGGGGTCCTCAGGAAGGGGTTGTCGGACCCGGGGACGCTGAACCCCAGCGCGTACAGCGACTCGATGATCTCGGGCTCCAGCTGGCGCCCCCACGGCGGCGGCCAGTCCCACCGCTCGGCCGCAGCCAAGACCATGTCGACGTGGTACGGCTCGTCGGCCGCGTCGTAGACCGGCGTGAGGATCGACCACACGAGCAGTCCGGACAGATTGAGCAGCGTCAGCGCCCACACCGCGCGGGGGGCGCGGACGAGCACCGCCAAGCCGAAGCGCTCAGGCGGCGCTTCGGCTGCGGTCACCACCGGCCCATGCGCATCTTGACGAAGTTGCGGGTGTGGATCGTGGCAGTCTTGAAGCCCGCCTCGCGGTAGTAGTGCAGGAACTTGCGGGCGTGGCCTGCCGCGGCGCCGGGGCCCGCGGCGCGGTAGTAGCGGGCGACCCGCTTCGCGAGCGCCGCCGTGGAGCCCGCCGGGCCGCCCCCGCCGAGATTGACGTAGTCCGCCACCCGGCCCTCGCGGTCCGCGGCGCGGCGCGGCGACCGGCAGAAGTCGACGATCGGCGCGAGGGCCTTCTCCCACGTCATGTCCGGCGCGAGCCGCTCGACGGCCGTGCGGCAGGTGTCGTAGAGGTCCTTGTCGTTGCGCATCCGGCGGATCGCGCTGGCCAAGGCGTCCGGATCCTCGGGTGGCACCGTCAGCCCCAGGCCGTGCTGGGTGACGAGCCGGGACAGCGAGTCGCCCTGCGTGGCCAGGATCGGCAGCCCGGCCCACAGGTAGTCGAGGATGCGGGTGCGGTAGCTGAACGCGGTCTCGATGTGCTCGAAGTGGGTCGAGACCCCGACATCGGCCTCGAGCAGGTAGTCCGCGCGGGCGTCGTAGTCGACCCAGCCGGGGTTGAAGAACACGTGCGTGTCGAGCAGGCCGAGTTCGTCCGCGAGGTTGTAGGCCGCCGACGCCATCTTCATCTTCGGCACGTCGGGGTTCGGGTGGGCGCTGCCGAGGAAGAACAGCTTGACGTCGTCGTGGTCGCGGGCGACGGATCCGACCGCCCTGATCAGGGTCAGCGGGTCGAACCAGTTGTAGATCCCGCCCCCCCACAGCAGCAGGAAGTCCTCCGCTCCGATCCCCGGGTGGACGCCCTTCAGGACCTGCGTCCGCTTCTGCGGCGGCTCGGCCGGCACGCCGAACGGCGCGACGTCGATCAGCTGGCGCAGCGAGGCGTCCTGGTCGTAGGTGGCTGGGTTGATCCGGTGGATCCCGGAGAGCTGCCCCAACCAGAAGTCACGCTGCTTCTCGCTGGCGCAGACGAAGAAGTCGCCGCGCTGCATCTGCTCGTTGAGGACCTGCGTGTCCGAGCTTGCCGTGGCGAACCGCTCTGCCGGCGGCTCCTCCCGGCGCAGCTCCAGACCCTCGAGATGGAAGGGGTCGTAGATGTCGACCAGGATCGGGATCTCGGACGCCGCGATCTGCGGATAGAAGTACATGATGAAGCCCTGGAAGATGATGACGTCGGTGTCCGCCAGCAGCGCGTCGATCCGCCGTTCGTCGACCTTGACGACCTCGAAGTCCTCGGAGGACAGGTCGGCCGCACGGGTGGTGGCGAGCGTGACGTCGTGGTTGGTGGACAGGACCTTGGCCATCTCCCAGGCGCGGATGGCGGGTCCGGCCATCTTCGGGCCGATGTGGTCCGCCGTGATGATGAGCACCTTGCCGGCGGGCGCGATGTGCTGGTCCAGGGCCCAGGTCTCGATGACGTGGGCGAAGACCCGTAGGAAGTTCTCGTCCGGCACATTCGGCAGGAGCGCCTGCTCGAACAGGCGGAAGATCTGCTTGTCGTCGACCTTGCGCAGCGTCTGGATGTAGTAGCGCTTCGCGCTGAGCGCCTCGAGTCCCAGGCCCCAGTCCCGCAGGGCCGCGAGGTGGGCGCCGGTCAGCGCGGAGATCTCCACGCTCTCGATGGGCTTCGCGTCGTCGGCGATGCGGTAGTCGGGCAGTGCGGTCTCGTTGTCGGCGAGCCCGCGCATCAGCGCGAGCACGACCGTCCCCGGCAGGACGCGCGCGAGGTTCTCGTCGCTGTAGTTCTTGAACACGGCGGACAGGGCGTTGCGCTCCAGCAGATAGCGCTCGCGCGCGTAGCCGAAGCGCTCGATCGTCCCGTGATGGCGGTGGTAGACCTTCGAGGCGGGCTGGTAGACGACCTCGTGGCCGAGCACCCACAGGCGCCAGCCGAAGTCGACGTCCTCGAAGAAGGCGAAGAAGGACTCGTCGAACCCGCCGACCTCGAGGAAGACGTCCCGGCGCACGAGCATGGCGCCGCCGGAGGCGAACAGCGTCTGGCGCAGCCCGGTGTCCTCGCCGGTGTCCCGCTCGCGGTTGCCCTTCGCGAAGCCGTGGCCGTAGAAGGCCATCTGCCCGCCGGCGTAGTCGATCGTCTCGCGGTCCTCGCGCAGGATCCTGCTGGCGACGCAGGCGGCGCGCTGGTTCGACTCGAGCACCCGGACCGCCTCGCGGACCCAGGCGGGGTCCGCCTCGGCGTCGTTGTTGATCAGCGCGAGGTAGGTGCCGTCGGCCAGTTTCGCGCCCTGATTGACCGCCGGAGAGAAGCCGGTGTTGTGATCGTTGACGACGACCCGGCACTCGGGGAACGCCGACCGGACGTACTCGACGGAGCCGTCGCGGGAAGCGTTGTCGATGAAGATGACCTCGAGCTGATCGGACGGCCAGTCGAGCCGCCGCAGGGAGCCGAGGCACCGCTCGAGGTACTCGCGACCGTTGTAGTTGATGACGACGACGCTGACGGTCGGCGGGGATTGCATGGGCATCCAGGCGGCTCCTCCGTGGGACCGCGAGGTTCTACCACAGGGCCCGGGCGCCCCGGCCGCAGCCGCAGGGCGGACGGTCAGACGATCTCACGGACCCGGTGGGTGTCGGCCACGGGTCCGCCGGCTTCGGGCGACACGAGCGATGCGGGCCCCGGGCGCTGCCACGCCCGCCCGTCGGGTCACCATCCCAGGACGGTCGCTGCGCGACCGCCACCACCGAGGTCACGAGAATCGCCTCGCGAGCCTCGGCGATTCACGGCTCAGGCGGCGGCGACGAGGTCGATGACGAAGACGAGGGTGTCGCTGGCGGCGATGTCCGGGCTGGGTGACTGCGCGCCGTACGCCATGGCCGGCGGGATCACCAGGAGCCGGCGCCCGCCCGGCCTCATCCCCGGGATGCCCTCCTGCCAGCCTTCGATGACCCGGCCGAGACCGAACGACAGCGGTTTGCCCCGATCCCATGACGAGTCGAACTGGCGGCCCGTGAGCCAGGAGACCCCGACGTAGTGGGTCGTGACCGTGGCGCCGCGTTGTGCGGCCGGGCCGTCACCCTCGGCGAGGTCGCTGGAGTGCAGCGCGGTCGGTGGGTCGCCGCCGGGCAGCTCGATGGTCGGCTTGGCGGCGGGGGCGCCGCTCACCTTCACGCCGGCGTCGCCTTCGGTCACTCGGTTCCCTTCGCTCGTCCGGGCGCCGGACCCTAACAGGGGCGTGGGCGTGCGACCGTCAACGGCGGTCGGCGGCAGAGGGGAGGAGTGCGGCCTCGATGCGGGCGAGGAGTTCATCGGCGCCGTCGGTGCCGCCGGGGGAGCCGCCCGCGCGCAGCGACCGGGCGACCGGCTGGGCGACCTCGACGTCGCGTCTTGGACGGGCGACTCGGTGGATCCGCTCCTGCCGCATGGCCGGTCCTCTTCTCTGTTCCGCTGCTGCGCTCCTTCCTGATCGGCCGAGCCGGTTCAAGGTTGCGGCAAATTGGCCCACCACTTCCTGACCGAGCCTGCTAACGTATCCCGCCGAGGGCACGATGGACGTGAAGTCTGCACGGGTTCCGATTGCTGCTGCAGCCCCTCTGGGCCGGCTCCTACGGGTCGGTCTGTACGGTCACACCAAGGAAGAGGGCATCAGCATGGCAACTGGCACCGTGAAGTGGTTCAGCGACGACAAGGGCTACGGCTTCATCTCCCGGGACGACGGCGACGACGTGTTCGTGCATTTCTCCGCCATCCAGGGCACGGGTTTCAAGACCCTGGCCGAGGGAGCGAAGGTCGAGTTCGACATCACCCAGGGCGCGAAGGGCGAGCAGGCCTCGAACGTCAACATCGTCGGCTGACACCACGGGGCAGTCCCCCGGATCAGTCTGGAAGCCCCGGCCGGGTTGGCCGGGGCTTCCTGTCGTTCACGGCCGGTAGGTGTAGCCGTCCCCCGCCTCCGAGCCCCAGACCAGGAGCTGCTCGCCGGTCCAGACCGTCTCATACCCGTCGTACCCGCGGAGGGGAGGGGTCGGGAGCTGTTCCCAAGCGTCGGCGGCAGGGTCGTAGGCCATCGCGAACGGGCCTGGTCCTCCGGTGCCCTGCGCGGCGACGGCCACCGCCCGCTGCCCGGTCCAGACGAGGCTCGGCGGGCCGATGGAGGTGTCGGGTGCCGGTGGCAGCGTCCGCCACCGGTCTGTCGCGGGATCGTAGGCGGCGCCCGGCACAGGGCTGCCGTCGTAGCGGTCGACGCCGACGACGAGCAGCTCCTCGCCGGTCCAGACGGCCGCCTGGTCGCCGGATGAGACCGGCGCCTCGGGCAGTTCCCGCCAGCCGTCGGTGGCGGGGTCGTAGGCGAGACCGACGCGCGGACCCGGCCCGTCGCCCGAGTCCTCGGGCCCCTGGAGGGGCGGGAGGCCGCCCCAGACGATCATCTCCCTGCCGGTCCACACCGCTTGCGCGCCGGCGCGGCCCTCCGGGGCGTCGGCGATGGGGCGCCAGGAATCCGTCGCCGGATCGTAAGCCGCGCCGTCACGCAGGTGAGGATCGAGTTCGCCCGCTGAACCACCCCACACGATGAACTCCTCGCCGGTCCACGCCGAGGTGTGCAGCCTGCGTCAGCTCCTCCGCGAGATCCGCGTCACCGCAATGGAGGGCGAGCGCCCCCAGCAGCCGCGGCTGGAGTCGCCGGCAGAACTCGACCGCACCCGGCGGGTCGTCCACCACGCTCCCTTCCTC
>JACCXR010000378.1 GCA_013696915.1 Euzebyaceae bacterium | reverse complement strand
GCCCGGGCGCGAGGCCGGCATCGGTCGGGCGGCCGGCCGGTCGCCCCCGGCCGGGCGCTGCCGGCGGTCAAGGTCAGCGGCGGAGGCCTCGGACATGGTGGCCTGCGCCGCGACCGGGAGGACGAGCGTCCGTTCGCGGCCGTCGGGTCCGGCTGCCACGACGGGGCGCGCTCCGCCCGGGACGGCGGCCCACAGCGCGGTCGCGAGCGCGCCCATGTCCGGGAACCGGCGCCCCGGCTTCAGGGCGGTAGCGCGCGCGACGACCCGGTCGAGCGCCTTCGGCACGCCGCCGACTGCCCGGCTCGGCGGCGGCACCGCCTCGCGGGCGTGGCGCAGCGCGACCGCCATCGGCGTGTCCGCCGGCAGCGGCTTGCGGCCGGTCAGCAGCTCGTAGAGCAGCACGCCGACCGCGTACTGGTCGCTCGCGGGCGTGGCGTCGCGGCCGTCGACGAGCTCCGGGGCCATGTAGTGGACGCTGCCGATCAGGGTCCCGGTGGCCGTGTGACTGGTCGCGGCGACGGCGCGCGCGATGCCGAAGTCGGCGACCTTGGGCACGCCCTCGGGCGAGATCAGCACGTTCTCGGGCTTGATGTCCCGATGGATCACCCCGGCGGCGTGCGCCCTGGCCAGCGCGGCGCAGACCGGCTCCACGACCGCCAGCGCCTCGGCGGGGGACAGGCGGCCGCGGTCGAGCAGCACCTCCCGGAGCGAGGGACCGTCGACGAGCTCCATGACGATGTACGGCAGGTCCGCGACGCCCTGGTCGAACACGTTCACGATGCTGGGGTGGCTCAGCGCCGCGGCGTGGCGGGCCTCGGTGCGGAAGCGCTCGCGCAGGGCGGGGTCGTCGGCGAGGTGGGCGTGGATGACCTTCACGGCCACGTCGCGCTCCATGGCCGCGTCGACCGCCTTGAAGATCGTGGCCATCCCGCCGGCGCCGACCCGGCCGACCACGCGGTACCGGCCCGCGAGGACCCGGCCCACGCCGATGCCGCCGGTGTCGGGCTCCGGCGGCGCGGCACCCCCGGCCGGGGCCGGCGCGAGGGTGTCCGGCTCCGGCGGCGCGGGGCGGGATCCGGGACTCATGGCCCAGCGAGTGTAGTGGCGGGGCCAGTCCGCGACGCGGCAGGCATCCCCGCCGTCCGGCCACCCCCGACCCGGCAATCTTCGGGCGACACCGCGGCCGTGTCCGACGCGGCCGCTCCGCGTCGACCCGCAGCGCCCACGCACCCCCGGCGTCGACCGCATGGCCACGGCGGCCGAGGTCGCCTGGATGCTGTGGGGCAACGACGGCGCCACCGCCAGACCAGCCGGGCTTCCACCAAGACCACCTCCGCCGGCGCTGCCGGGAACTGACCGGCCATCGACCTCGCCGTAGGATCCACCGCGACCCGCCGGTTGACACAGGCCTGTTTCCCGAGAGCGGGGACACCACGGCCGCCCGGACCCAGCCTGGCGAGGTCGGATCTCGCCGTCCGGACCAATCGATCCAACCGGCCGGCATCTGTGATGATGGGGGCGTGAACGACGACCCGCTCGAGCTGATCTCCATCGACCCCGCGGTCTGTCACGGCCAGCCCTGCATCAAGGGCACTCGCGTCATGGTGACCGTGGTTCTCGACGCGCTCGCCTCCGGTCTGGACACGGCCGAGGTCATTCGCCACTACCCCACCCTCACCCCCGACGGCGTCCGCGCCGCGGTCGCCTACGCCGCGTGGCTCGCCAAACAGGAGATCCGGCCGCTCACGCCCAGCACGTGAGGCTCAAGCTCGACGAGAACATCACCGTCGTCGCCAAGAGCCCGCTGGTCGCGCTCGGCCATGACGTCGACACCGTCGCCGACGAGCAACTCCCAGGTCCGTGACTGGGCCCGCACCGGCGACCGCTGAGCCCGCCGACGCCTGGCCGCCGGTCGATGCTACGCTGCGTGGCATGGCTCGTGTGCGGATCTCCACCACCGTCGATGAGGGCCGCCTGACGCGCTGCCGGCGGCTCCTGGGCGTCAGCGACAGCGCCCTGGTCGACCGAGCGCTGATTGCGCTGCTCGACGAGATCGAGGCACGGCGGGAACTCGTCGCGCTCGCGGAACACCCCTACGAGGCGGATCCGGATCTGAACTGGGAAGCTCCGTCCGGGCCAGCCCTGCCCTATGAGGGAGATGTCCCCCCCGCGGTGGTTGCACTGGCCGAGCAGCGGCGCCGGGGATGACGGGTCTCGGCCACGGCCAGGTGTGGTGGGCGGATCTCGACAAGATACGGCCGGTGATCGTCCTGACGCGCAGCCGTGTCGCTCCTCGACTGCACCGCGTCGTGGTCGCGCCCATCACCACGACCGTCCGGGGGCTCGCGACCGAGGTGCCGCTCGGAACCGACGAAGGCGTGGCCGACGGATCGGTGGCGAACCTCGACAACGTCCAGCTCGTCGGCGTCGACCGCCTCCTTCGACAGGCCGGGCGGGTCGCTGACGACCGCTGGCAGGAGTTCTGCACGGCGATGTGGGAGGTCATGGCGTGCCGATAGGACCGGTGTGCGTCTCGCTCTTCTCGTGCTGCGCGTCGCGGCGGTGTCCCATCGCCCGGTCGGTCGCGCGGCGGGTGCCCTGAGCGTGGCCGAGCTCGGGGAGGAGCTCGCCGTCCTCGGCTTCGTGGTGATGCAGCGGGACCGCCGCGGCGTCGTGCAGTACGCGCGCCGGCCGAACCGCTACCTCACCGAGTGGGTCCACGATGACGGCGACGAGGTGCTGTTCACCTGGGAGTTCGACCTCGGGACCTTCTGCGAGGACGTCGGCTGGCAGATCGGCGCGGCCGAGACGAGCTTCCAGATCCTCTATCCCCAGTTCGACGTCCGGGTCGCCCGCGACATCGACGCGGTCGCGGTCGAGATCCAGCGCCTCGAGCGCCAGCTCAACGGCCTCGATCTCGCCGACCCGGCGCTGTAGCGCTTTGCCCGCCACAGCTCCGCAGCCAGCCTCGGCTGCGAGCCTCAGCGGTGGATTCTGCCGGATACGGCACCATCCACCGCTGAGCGGGCCGAGCATCGCCTTGCGCTCTTCACGATCCTGCCGTCCGGCGACCGGTGCCGGTGAGGGCGCCTGGGGCGTCGTCAGGCGAACAGGGCGGGCAGGGGCAGGGTGAAGCCGGGGACCACGTCGCCGCCGTCGAGGGCGTCGTCGCCGCGCAGGAACGCGGCGGTGCCGTCCTCGCGGTGCACCTCGACGAGGCGCTCGGTCGGGTAGACCACCCAGACGAGCCGGCAGCCGGCCCGCAGCCACTCCGCGACCTTTTCCGCGACCTGACCGGGACGGTCCGACGGGGACACGATTTCCACCACGAGGTCGGGTGCGAGCGGCGGGAAGCCGCGGCGTTGTGCTGGCGGTGGAATCCGGTCCGCCCGCACGAACGCCGCATCGGGGGCGCGCACGGTGTCGGGATCGCGGCCGAGCAGGAAGCCGGTCTCGGCGGCGACCACCTGGCCAAGGCCGTGGTCGCGGACGAACGTCGCCAGACGCGACCCCAGCTCCATGGCGACGCCGCCGTGCTCGAACCCCGCGGGGGGCATCCGGCGCACCTCCCCCGCCACCAGCTCGTACCGGTAGCCGTCGTCGGGCAGGGCGGCCAGCTCCTCCGCCGTCATGGGGGTGGCGGGGAGGTCGGTGGCCGGTTCCGCGCTCATCGCCGCCGCAGCGTACCGCGGCCTGCACGCCGCTGGGTCGCGAGCCTGCATCTTCGCGGGGTCGCGTCGCTCCTTCAGCGGGTGCGGGTCCCCCACGAGAGCGGGCGCCGCCGGACGTGCGGCGCGACCTGGGATCACGCGACCGGGTCGACCTCGAACTCGAGATCAGCGACGCGGAAGGTGACGGTGAAGAACCGGAAGGACGCCGGGCACGACGACGTCGTCGACATCGCCGACGGCCAGGTCCAGCAGTGGTCGTGGCGGCGACCCGGCCGGCTCGGGAAGCTCCGTGTAGCCGGTGATCACGGCGTCGACAGCGCCGACCCGGCGTCGTCCGGGGAGGCCGGGACGCGCCATACGCGCGCCGCATGGCAGTGGCGTCGCAGCCACGCCACGACTGCCTGGGGTCCGTCCCCGTCGTACAGCACGTCGTCGCCGACCTGAGCGACCGACCGCCCGGCGAACGCGTCGAGCACGGTGCCCCGTCGCCCGCCGAGGGCCGGCCCGGGTCCGGCGGCTCCGCCTTGCCGCCGGGTAGACCCCGAAACCGAGGCGCCGGAGGATCGAGCGGGCCTGATGGGTGGTGAAGTCCGCTCTGTCGAGACCCGTGACCAGCGCCAGGACCTGCTTGAGCGGGAAGCGCCGGCCGTTCACCACGGCGTAGTGCGAACGAATGGGCTTCGGATCCGCCTCCGCGAGGTGCCGCTCGACCTCGTGAGCACTCAAGGAGAACTCGCTGCCGGCCACCCGTACGGTCAACATCGAAGCCTCGTCTCCGGTGCGTACTTTCCGCAGCGTATCGCCCCGGCGGTCCCCGGTCACCGCAGGGCCCGGACCGTGTCGATCGTGTCGGCGTCGACGGCGGTCTTGTCGTCGCGGTAGCGCTTCACGCGGGCGAACCGCAGCGCGACGCCGCCGGGGTACCGCGGGCTCGTCTGAACACCGTCGAAGGCGACCTCGACCACGAGCTCCGGGCGTACGGTGACGACGTGGCCGTCCCGACCGGTCTCGAGTTCCAGCAGCCGTTCGGTCTGCCACGCGAGCATCTCGTCCGTCATGCCCTTGAACGTCTTGCCGAGCATGACGAACCCGCCGGTCGCCGGGTCGCGCGCGCCGAGGTGGAGGTTCGACAGCCACCCGCGCCGGCGGCCGGACCCCCACTCGACGGCGAGGACCACGAGGTCGAGCGTGTGCGCCGGCTTCACCTTCCGCCAGGACGCCCCGCGACGGCCGGCCTCGTACGGGGCGTCGAGCGCCTTGACCATCACGCCCTCGTGGCCCTGGCCGAGCGCCTCGGCGTACGCCCGCTGCGCGTCCTCGGCGCCCGCGACCACCCGGCGCGGGATCCGGTTCGCCGCCGGCACCACCCGCTCCAGCGCCGCGACGCGCTCCTCCAGCGGCCGGTCGAGCAGGTCTTCCCCGTCGAGCTGGAGGCAGTCGAAGAAGAACGGGGTCAGCGCCTGCCCCGCGGCGGAGCGCGCCGCCGCGGCCTCGGTGGAGAACCGCCGCATCGTGTCCTGGAACGGCTGCGGGCGCGCGTCGGATCGCAGCCCGATCACCTCCCCGTCGAGCACGGCAGTGGCTACGGGCAGCGCCGCGGCGACGGCGACCACCTCGGGGGAGCGGGCGGTGACGTCGCGGAGGTTGCGGGTGTAGACGCGCACCAGCTCACCGTCACGGTGGACCTGGATCCGCGCGCCGTCGAGCTTGAACTCGACGGCGGCGCGCGGCAGGTCGCGGACGGCGTCGGCGACCGAGGTCGCGGTCCGGGCGAGCATCGGCCCGACCGGGCGGAACAGCGTGAGCCGGAACGCGCGCAGCGCCGCCCCGCCCCCGAGGGCCGCCGCCGTCGCGACCGCCCCCTTCTCGCCGTGGAGCATCAGCGCCCGTCGTACGTCGGCCTCCGGGACGTCCCAGGCCAGCGCGATCGCCTGCGCGGCGAGGCCCCCCAGCGCGCCCTGCCGGAGGTCGCCGACCAGCAGGCCGCGCAGGAAACGCTGCTCGGCGGCGGTCGCGGCGGCGAAGAGACGCGCGAGCAGCATCTGGCGGGCGGCGCGCGAGCCGGGGCCGTGCAGGCCGGCCAACTCCTCGAGCGCGCGATCGACGTCGCCCAGGATCAGCGACGCCTCCGCGGCCGCCGGGGGCGCGGTGGCGGCCAGCGTCGCCCAGCCGGTGTCGAGACGCTCCTGCCTGGGGGTGCCGGACAGGTAGGAGGCCCCGGCAGCCACCTCGTCGGCGTCCATGCGGCGCAGGCATCCGGCGAGGAGCTCGACCTTGCGCCGCCGGCCGGGCGTGCCCGCCACGGCGTCGGAGGTGGCGACGAGATCGGCGAGCAGCACGGCGCGCAAGCCTACGCGGCGAGGGTAGGGTGGCGGGGCACGGGAGCCTGGGGGAACCAGGCTGAGAGGGGGGCTGGCCGGCCCCCGACCGTCAGGACCTGATCCGGATCATGCCGGCGAAGGGAGGCAGCCATCGCACCCGCGGCAGAACGAGCGCCGGACGTCGTCGTCGTCGGCGGGGGCGTCATCGGCCTGTCCGCCGCCTGGCGGGCCGCGGTCCGGGGGCTGGCCGTGACCCTGGTGGACCCGAGCCCCGGGCGGGGGGCGTCATGGGCCGCCGCCGGCATGCTCGCCCCCGTCACCGAGGTCACCTACGGCGAGCAGCCCCTGCTGGCGCTGACGCTGGCGGGCAGCGCGCGCTGGCCCTCGTTCGCAGCGGAGCTGGAGGAGGCCAGCGGCCGGTCGCCCGGCTACGTCGAGTGCGGGACGGTCGTGGTCGCGCGCGACGCCGACGACCGCGCGGCCCTCGATGACCTCCTCGCCTTCCAGCGGAGCCTGGGGCTGGAGGCCGAGTGGCTGCGGCGGCGCGAGCTCCGCGGCATCGAGCCCGGGCTCGCGCCCGGTGTGCGCGGCGGGATCCTCGTCGCGGGTGACCACCAGGTCGACAACCGGGCGCTCGTCGAGGCGCTGTGCCTCGCGTTCGAGCGCGCCGGCGGCACGCTGCGCCGCACCGCGGTCGCCGCCGTCGACGTCGCCCGCGACCGCGTCACGGGCGTCCGTCTGTCCGACGGGTCCCGGATCGCCGCGGGCGCGGTCGTCCTCGCCGCCGGGTGCTGGACCGGCGGGCTCGGCGGCCTGCCGCCCGACGTGCTGCCGCCGGTGCGCCCGGTGAAGGGCCAACTGCTGCACCTCGCCGCCCGGGGCGACGCGGCGCCGCCGGCGACCCGCACGATCCGCGGGCTGGACGTCTACGTCGTGACCCGGCCCGACGGCCGCGTGGTCGTCGGCGCGACCGTCGAGGAGCAGGGTTTCGACACCACCGTCACCGCCGAGGCTGTGCACGACCTGCTCCGCGACGCCCGCGACCTGCTGCCGGGGCTCGGCGAACTCGCGTTCGCCGAAGCCGTCGCGGGCCTCCGGCCGGGATCGCCCGACAACGCGCCGCTGATCGGCGCCGCCGCCGGCATCGAGGGACTGGTCTGCGCGACCGGCCACCACCGCAACGGGATCCTGCTCGCGCCGGTCACCGCCGGCGCCGTCGTCGACCTCCTGCTCGACCGGGACGCGCCCGACGTCGTCGCCCCCTTCTCCCCGGGCCGCTTCCGCGCCGCCGCCCCGGTCGCGGCGGGTGCGCGATGACGGTCGTGGTGAACGGCGCGGCGCACGTCCTGCCCGCCGGTGCGAGCGTCGGGGCCCTGGTCGCGGCGCTCGGGCTGGACCCGGCGCGTCCGGGCGTGGCGGTCGCCGTCGAGGGGACCGTGGTCCCCCGGCGCGAGTGGCCCGCCACGCCGCTCGACGACGGCGACCGCGTCGAGGTCGTCGGCGCCGTCCAGGGAGGGTGACCCCATGGCAGATCAGGTCAGCAACGCCCCGCGGGTGATGGCAGGCGAGACGATGGGCGGCGACCCGCTGGTGATCGCCAGCGAGACGGCCAACGACGACCCGCTGGTGATCGCCGGCGAGACGATCGGCCCGCGGCTCATCATGGGCACGGGGGGGACGCCGAGCCTCGACGTGCTCGAGCGGGCGCTGCGCGCCTCGGGCGCGGCCCTCGCCACGGTCGCGCTGCGCCGCGTCGATCCCGCGGCCCGCGGGTCGGTGCTCGACGTCCTCGCCCGCGCCGGCTGCCGCGCGCTGCCGAACACCGCCGGCTGCTACACCGCCCGCGACGCCGTGCAGACGGCGCAGCTGGCCCGCGAGGCGCTGGCCACGCACTGGATCAAGCTCGAGGTGATCGCCGACGACCGCACGCTCTTCCCCGAGCCGGTCGAGCTGCTCGACGCGGCCGAGGAGCTCGTCGACGACGGCTTCGTCGTGCTCGCCTACGCCAACGACGACCCGGTCCTCGCCCGCCGGCTGGAGGAGGTCGGCTGCGCGGCCGTCATGCCGCTCGGCTCGCCGATCGGCAGCGGCGCCGGCATCCGCAACCCCTACAACCTGCGCATCATCGTCGAGCAGGCCGGCGTGCCGATCGTCCTCGACGCCGGCATCGGCACCGCCAGCGACGCGGCCGTGGCGATGGAGCTCGGGTGCTCGGCCGTGCTCGCCGCGAGTGCCGTGACCCGGGCGAAGGACCCCGAGCGGATGGCCCTGGCCATGCGCAAGGCGGTCGAGGCCGGCCGGCTCGCGCGGCTCGCCGGTCGCATCCCGCGCCGGCTGTACGCCGAGGCGTCGTCGCCGTGGGAGGGGCTGCCGGAGCTCGCGGTCTCCCAGCCGCTGCCGGGCCGCCGGTAGCCTGGCGGCATGACGTCCCCCCGACGGCGTCCCGGCGAGCCGGCGCCATGACCGCCGGCCCGACCGCTCCGGGCCCCGCGCCCCCCGGCGAGCCGGCGCCATGACCATCGGCCCCACCCCGTCCGGCCCCACCCCCGGCCACCCGGAGCAGCGCCGGCTGCTCGACTTCGCCGCGCTCGCCGGCCGCCTGCGGGTCGCCGGCGGGGTGCTCGCCGTCCTCGCCCTCGTGGGCGTGATCGTCGAGGGGCTGCGCACGGGCCTGACGTTCGGCGCGATGCTGAAGTGGAGCGGGATCCTCGTCGCCGCGTTCCTGGCCGTCGCCGCGCTGCTCGTCGCGTACCACGCCTACCGCGGCGCCGGCGCGGCGCAGCGACGGGGCGAGCGCCTGTCCGGGCCCGACGTCGGTCTCACGCCGCCGCGCCGCCCCCCGGAGTGACGCGCACCAGGAGCTGGCGGCGGGCTCGCCTGGACGGGGCGAGGCTGTACGTCTGCTGCGACCGGCGCGCGGACCGCGGCGACCTGGCGCCGTTCATCGACGCGATCCTCAACGCCGGCGTGGATCTCGTGCAGCTCCGCGACAAGACGGCCGACCCGGACGAGCTGCGCGGCGCGGCGACGACGTTCCGGGCGATGGCGGACCGCCACGACGCCCTGTTCGTGCTGAACGACGACCCCGCGCTGGCCGCCGAGGTCGACGCCGACGGCGTGCACGTCGGCCAGGACGACGACCCGCCCGAGGCCGCCCGGGCCGCCGTCGGGCCGGACCGCCTGGTCGGCCGCTCCACCCACGACGTCGACCAGGTCGACCGGGCGCTGACCGAGGACTGCGACTACTTCGCCGTCGGGCCGGTCCATGCCACCCCGACCAAGCAGGGGCGTCCCGGCGTCGGCCTCGGCCCGCTGCGCCACGCCGCCGACGTGGCGGGGGACCGTCCGTGGTTCGTGACCGGGGCGATGTCGGCGGCGACCGCACCGGAGGTGCTCGCCACCGGCGCGACCCGGCTCGTGGTGGTGCGCGCCGTCACGGACGCCCCGGACCCGGCCGCGGCGGTGGCCGGTCTGCGGAGGCTCCTCGGGCCGTAGGCCGGGGATCGGGGTCGTAAGCCGGGGATCGGCCGAGCGGTCAGGCGACCGCCCGCTCGAGCATCGCCGTCACCGCCGACGGCACCATCGGGCCGTCGAGCCGGTCGAGGATGGTGCCGTCGCCGGCGATCGTGAACAGCCACGGCTCCGTCGGCAGGTCCCACACCTGCACCGGGTCGCCGAGCGTCTGGCCCTCGTCGGTGTAGATCTCGCAGTGGATGAACCGCATGCCGCTCCAGCCGCGCGACCCGCGGATCCCGTCAAGCGTCGCGACCGCCGGCCCGCACACCGCCGTCTGGCAGTAGGCCGGGGTGGCGAACAGCACCGCCACCGGTTGGCCGCCCGTGGTCAGCGCCTCGTCGAGGCTGACCTCGTGCATCCCGCACGGCGGGTCCTGGGTGCAGATCCGCGTGAAGCCGTTCGGCCGCTCGGGCGTCGGCGTCGGCGTGGCGATCGCCTGCTGGCCGGGCACCGGCGCCGCGCTGTGCTCGGGCGACTTGACGTTCAGCGCGGCCGCGCCCCAGTCCCGCCCGTCGACGGCGACGAGCTCGACGGGGCCCTCCCGCTCGAGGTCGAACGACGTGAGGTAGATGCCGATGCCGGTGCCGGCCGCTTCCTCGTACTCGGCGGCGAAGGGGCCGCCGACCACGTCGCCCTCCATCGACCGCAGGTACACCTCGAAGTCGCGTGCGGCGACCTCCTCGTTGTCGAGCGTCCGCACCCCGAACGCCACCGGCCGGTCCTGCCCGGTCAGGACCTCGAACGTGGCTGACTGGACGGCCAGCGTCTGCTCGCCGCCGGGGATCGGGCCGCGGCTGCACGCCGTGAGTCCCACGCCGGCGCCGAGCGCGCCGGCGACGAGGCCGGCGGATTTCAGGAACAGGCGGCGGTCCATGGGCGCGTGGCTCCTCGGGCAGGCGCGGGCGGGGGTGTGGTCCAGCGTAGTGCCGCCGGCGGGCGGGCGCGGCCGGCCGGCCGGGCGCCAGGCCCCGGGTCCGATGGCACACTCGCGGGTATGCGACGGTTCCTGTGCACGGCTGCCACGGCGCTGCTGCTCGTCGCCGCGGGCTGTGCCGAGGAGCCCGTCGCCGCGGAGCCGTCGATCACCCTGGGGGTCGGGTCCACCGACGAGCAGCGGATGCTCGCCGCGCTGACGATCGCCGCCCTGGACCGTGCCGGGATCGCGGTGACGCGCACGGAGCTCGGCGACACCGTCCGACTGCGGCGGGAGGCCCAGCGCGGCACCGTCGACCTCTACTGGGACTACACGGGCGCGGCCTGGGCCCTCGGGCTGAACCAGCAGGGCCCGCACGCCGACCCGACGGAGTCCTTCGAGCAGGTGCGCGAGGAGGACGTCCGCCGCGGCCTCGTGTGGCTCGACCCGACACGGGCGAACGCGACCCTCGCGCTGTTCGTGCGCGCCGCCGACCTGCCCGCCGAGCCCGGCCAGCGGACGATGACCTGGCTCGCCGGCGAGTTGTCCCGCGGCGGCAAGCGGCTGTGCCTCGACCCAGACTTCCGCCGGCGGCCCGCCGGCTACGTCGCGCTCGCCGAGGTGTACTCCATCCAGCGCGCCAGCGTCCCGCTGGAGGAGGCCGACGAGTCCGAGGCCGTCGCGAAGGTCGCCGACGGCACCTGCTTCGCCGGGCTCGCGACCGCGACGTCGGGGGAGGCGGTCCGGGCGGGGCTCGCGCCGGTCGCCGACGACCAGCGGGTGTTCCCCGCGTTCATCGTGGCGCCGGTCGTCCGAGAGGAGACCCACGAGCGCCTGCCGCAGATCGCCGAGATCCTCGACCGCCTCGTCGATGGGCTCGGCACGGACGACCTCGCCCGGCTCAACGCCCAGCTCACGGGGGACGCCGACCCCACGGCGCTGGCCGAGGCGTTCCTCGCAGAGGTCGAGGGCCTCCCGCCGCCGCCCAGCGCGTAGGCGGCGGATCCGGCGGTTGACGGCCGCGTCCCACTGTCGTACGGTGGACCGGATCGAACTGATGTTCGATCCCGGTGCGGGTGGCGGCCGGGACGCGAGGGGAAGGCGCGTCCTGGCCGCCACCCCTCCCTTCCCGCAGCGGCGCCCCGCTCTCGCCCGTCGAGGAGCGCACCGCCGATGACGAAACGCTACCGCGAGCCCGTCGAGGTCACCGCCGGCGAACCGACCGCAGCGGACCCGCTCCAGGCGCCCACCGAGTTCCGCTGGCGCGGCGGCACCTACCGGATCCTGGCCGTCCTCGGCCACTGGCGCGAGGACGCGGCGTACTGGTCCGGCGGCGGCGTCGAGGTCCCCCAGCGCGACCTGTGGCGGGTCGAGGCCCGCAACGGCACCCCGAACCGGGGCGTGTACGAACTGGTCCGCGAGGCCGGCGCCTGGCGCCTCGACCGCGTCTGGGACTGAC
>JACCXR010000051.1 GCA_013696915.1 Euzebyaceae bacterium | reverse complement strand
CGATGCTGCTCGCCGAAGCGAACTCCGTCGTGTCGACCGACGCCCTCGTCGATGGGTTGTGGGGCGACTCGCCGCCCAGCGCCGCCCTTGGTCCTCTGGCCCCGTGTCGCTTCGGGAGCTTGAGAGGCAGTCGCCTCCAGCCGAGGCAGCGCCCTTGGTCCTCCGGCCCCCCGTCGCTCCGAGGCCTGGGGCGGCCTAGTACGGCCTAGGACGGACCCGGGATGGGCTCATCCGCAGGGACAGCGTTGTCCGTTGGATCTGCGCATTGGGCGCTCCGGGCTTCGTGACGCCCACCGCAGGCGATGTAGCCCACAGGGCCATCGAGGCTCTCGGCCACCCGTCAACTCCAGCTCGCCGTCCACCTCCGCCGCGCCCAGCAGTCGCATGCCAGAGATGCCCAACAGCGCAGCAGCAGCCGACGTATCCTCTCCCAGCACCTGAAGCCCTCCGCTCGTGTCTTGGACACCACGAGCATCGAGGGGCTTCAGGTGTTCTGGCGGAACCTCCGCCGCCGGCGTCGCCACGCTTCATGGCGAAGAGCCGGTTTGGTTCCGACGATCTTCCGATCGCCTGGTGAGACGGTGGGGTCGTGACTGTTGCTCGGCGGCCTTCTCATTTCGTTGCGGAGGGCGATGTGGTCACGCCGTTGGACGACGGTTCGTACGATGGCCGTGTGCGCTTCGATGTGCTCGGCAGGCTGCGGGTGGTCGATGGCCGCGGCCGTGGGGGCGAGGCGGCTGGACTGCGCCTCGGCGGCGCCCGTCAGCAGCTGGTGCTGGCGTTGCTGCTCGCCGAAGCGAACTCCGTCGTGTCGACCGACGCCCTCGTCGATGGGTTGTGGGGCGACTCGCCGCCCAGCGCCGCCCGCCATACCGTGCAGGGTTACGTCTCCGAGCTGCGCAAACTGCTCGGCCCGGTGATCGAACGCGAGGGACCGGGGTATGTGGTCCGCGTCGACGACTCGTCGCTCGACTCGCTCGAGTTCGAGGCGCTGATCAGCCGGGGGCGGAACGAGCTGGCCGACGATCCCGTGGCGGCGGTGGCCTCGCTGAGTGCTGCGCTGGGGTTGTGGCGGGGTGCGCCGTTCACCGGCCTCGATGACGCTGCGGTGTTGCTGGCGGAGCGAACCCGTCTCGAGCAGCTGCAGTTGTTGGCTTTCGAAGATCGAGCGGGTGCTGAGTTGGCGTTGGGTCGCCACCGCGAGGTCGTCGCCGAGCTCGACGCGCTCAGCTGCGAGCACCCGTATCGCGAGGAGTTGCGGGCTCAGCACATGCTGGCCCTGTACCGATCGGGCCGGCAGGCGGAGGCGTTGCGGGCGTTTCAGCGGACGCGAGCGGCGCTTGTCGAGGAGCTCGGACTCGAGCCGTCGCCGCTGCTACGGCAGCTCGAGGAACAGATCCTGGTGCAGGATCCGGCACTTGATCTGGCATCGGCGTCAGACGACGAGGCGTCCTCCGATCCGAGCGGGCCGGTGACCAACCCGTACAAGGGTTTGCGAGCCTTCACCGAAGCCGACGCCGACGTCTTCTACGGCCGCGACGAGCTGATCGCCCAGTTGGCGAGCATCGTGGCAGGTGACGGCGGGCTGACGGCGGTGGTGGGGCCGAGCGGGTCAGGCAAGTCGAGCCTGGTGCAGGCCGGGCTGATCCCCGCGCTCAGGAACGCCGATCGCTCCGGCGCGAACTGGGTGATCGCGTTGATGCGCCCCGGCGCGTACCCGTTCACCGAGCTCGAAGCGGCGCTCGTCCGCGCCGTCGACGAACCGCCGGTGACGATCAGCCTGCTGTGGAAACCTGACTCGGACCTGTTGCGCGCCGTGTCGAGGATCCTCGCCGAGGACGGGTCGCTGCTGCTGGTGATCGACCAGTTCGAAGAGCTGTTCACACTCGTCGACGACGAGCAGCGCGACGCCTTCCTGCGCGGCCTCATCGCACTGGCGACCGATCCCCGAGGTCGCAGCCGCGTACTGGTGACCCTGCGGGCCGACTTCTACGACCGGCCGTTGATGCACCCGGCGTTCGGCCGGCTGATGACGGGCCACGTCGTCAACGTCATGCCGCTGGCCGCCGAGGAGCTCGAAGCCGCCGCGCTGGGGCCGGCGTCGCGTGTCGGGGTCACGTTCCAGCGCGGACTGCTGGCCGCCCTGATCGACGAGGCCAGCGGTCAACCCAACGCCTTACCCTTGTTCCAGTACACGCTCACTGAGCTGTTCGAGCGCCGGCAGGACACGATGCTGACCCGGGCTGCCTATCAGGAGTTGGGTGGGATACGCGGGGCGGTGGCCAGTCGTGCCGAAGAGATCTACCAACGCCTGGATCTCGAGCAGCAACAGGCCGCCCACCAGTTGTTCCTGCGGCTGGTGACCGTCGGCCGGGACGCAGAGACCCGCCGCGTCGTGGCCGCCTCGGAACTGATCACCCTCGATGTCGACACCGTCACCATGCACGGGGCGGTCGAGGCCCTCGTGGCCAATCGGCTCCTCGTCCGCGACCGTGACGCCGTGTCGGGTGCGCTCACGTTGGAGGTCGCCCACGAGGCGCTGCTCAGTGAGTGGGACCGCCTTCGACGGTGGATCGACGACGGGCGCGACGACCTACGCCAACTCGCCGCCTACACGCACGCCCTCGACGACTGGCTGACCGCCGGCCGAGATCCCGACTACCTGCTCACCGCTGGTCGTCTCGACCAGTTCGAGCAATGGCGGGCCACGACGACCATGCGGCTCACGGCACCAGAACGCGACTTTCTCGATGACGCGCGGCGACAACGCGACGACGCCGAGGCGGCCGAAATCGCCCATCGCGCAGAGCAGGCCCGGCTGCGTCGCCGGGCCCGAGGCAGGGCGTTCGCGCTGGGTGCCGCGGTGACCGCGATCGGCACGGTGGCGATCGTCGCCGTCATCACGGCTGCCGGGACGCGCGACCCGCCAAAGATCGACTTCGTCTCCTCGCTCGATTTGACCGGAAACGAGCCGGGAGCGCAGTACGAGCAAGGCCTCGTTCGCGCCGAACGGGACTTCGACCTGGTCATCGAGCGACACGATCTGGCCGCGAGTGAAACCGTCGTCGCCGAGCTGGCCGCGAGCGACACCGATCTCGTGGTCCTCGACTCCGACGCGACGCGCTCGATCGCGCCCGACGACCTCGATCCGGACACCCGATACGTGTTGACGGACTACGCATGGGACGACGTTCGGCACGATCCCGACCCGCTCCGCCCGCAGCTCGGGGGCCACAAGTTCGACGCGCTCCCCAACGTCACCAGCCATCAGTGGGCGAACGAACACGCCGGGTTCCTCGCCGGCGTCGCCGCCGCCTCCACCACGGAGACCGGCACCGTCGGCTTTGTCGGCGCCACCCGAACTGGTCCCCAGGAGGACTACCGGGCCGGCTTCGAGGCGGGCGTCCAGTCCATCGACCCCGACATCAGGATCTTTGCCGTCTATCTGGCGGCCATTGGGGATGGGCGTGAACCGTACGACGCACCTGAGGCTGGTCGATTCGTCGCCGATCGGCTCTACGACGAAGGAGCCGACGTGATCTTCCACGTCGCCGGCCGCTCAGGAGCCGGTGTGTCCGACGCCGCCTCGAGGCTCAGTGCCCACGACCTCTGGACGATCGGGGCGGAGACCGACCAGTGGGAGCCGGCGAGCACCCGGCAACGACCCCACATCCTGACGTCGATCCTCAGACGGTCCGACCTGCAGATCTACAGTGTGATCGACGACTATCTCGATGGCAGCCTCGATCCCGGCGCGCACCGACTCACCGCTGCCGACGGAATGATCACCTACGCCGAGAGCGGCGATGCGTTGAGCGCCGACGCTCGCGCCAACCTCGACCGAGCGACCGAGCAGCTCGCCTCGGGCGCGATCCGACCGCCCCGCACTCCAAGTGGTGTCCTCACGGAGCCGGAGTCGCTGCTCGAGCCCGGAACGGGCACCAGTTTCTTCGCCGGAGCGAGAGCCGTGCCCGTGAGGGCCACCCTGCCCGTCGGTTGGGAAACGGAAAACGTGTTCATCTTCAAGTCCGACGCCGACCCACTCCTCGCAATCAGCTTCTTCGACGTGGCCAACATCTACGCCGATCCCTGCCAGTGGGCGCTGCTCGACCCGCCGGTCGGTCCGACCGTCGACGACCTTGCCTCGGCGTTGGCGGACTCGCCGGTCTTCCAAGCCACCGGTGCGCGCGACGTCACGGTGGACGGGTTCGAAGGCAAGTACATCGAGTTCACGGTGCCCGACTACAGCGAGGACGAATGCAAAGGCCGCTTGTTCGGCCTGTGGAAAGAAGACGGTCCGTTCGGTGTGAGTAGTGGTAACCATCCGAACCTCTGGGCGCAGTCGCCCGACCAGCACAATCAAGTGTGGATCCTCGACGTCGACGGCACCCGGCTCGTGATCCTCGCGTGGACTTTCCCGGACACCTCGGCGCACGACCGAGCCGACATCGACGAGATCCTCGACTCCATCCAGATCGGGTGAAGTTCGACACAGAACAGACCACCCTGTCGCGCCGGCCGATCGGAAGATCGTCGCACCGCGACCACGGGCTCCATCCGCCCAGCCTGGGACCCTGCTGAAGTAGTCGTGTTCTCCATCGCGGCGGAACTCGGTGGGCCGACCTGCGGGCGGGTGGATGGCCCGTGGTGCGATGAGTCTGGCAGGTTGACGCGCGCTCGGGGGCCGGACCGGCCGCTTGCGGCGCCTCCGTTGGCCGTGAAGAGCCCGCTGGGGGCTCGCGGAGGCCCGTTGCCGGGCGTTCGGCCGGTGGCGGGGATCGTCCAGCCGTTCTCGTAGCGCAGGTGCCGGTCGTGCTCGCTGACGTGCACGCTGCGACCGGTCTTGTTCGTGGTGCACTTCTCACGCAGCGGGCAGCCGTCGCAGCGCCGCCCGAACGTGGCGGACCCCTTGGCGCTGATCGTGACGGTCTCCCCGTTCGGGCAGGTCACCGTCCGCTTCTCGTGGTCGACGGTGAAGTCGTCGCGGTCGAACCCGCCGGGCACTGCGGGGCGCAGCGGCTTCGGCTTGATGGTCGCGGTGTGGCCGGCCTGCTCGATCTCGTCGCGGGTCCTGCCGCCGCCGTAGGCGCTGTCGGCGAGCACCTCGACCGGCTCGTCCTCATCCTCCAGCAGCTCAGTGACCGCGTCACCGTCACCGGTGTTGCCCGCCGTCACCGTGTTCGCGGTGATGATCCCCGACTCCGGCTCGACCGCGACGTGGCCCTTGTAGCCGTCCCGGTACGAGGCGCGCGACTTGTGCGCGTGCCTGGCATCTGCATCGACGGTGGAGACGACCCGGTCCTTGGCGACCGCCCGCGCGATCCGCCACTCGCCGGGCTTCTCCCCGGGCTCCACGTCCTGCCCGGCGACCAGCGCGAGCAGCGCGACCGCCCGCTCCTGCTCCTCGTCCAGCATGCGCGCCGGCAGGCAGTCGATGATCGCGATCGCGTCCTCCACCAGCGCGGTGACCAGCGCGTCGCGGGCGATCTGGTCGTCCCACGCGCAGTCGGGCTTGCCGCCCCGGTCGTAGTCGTGTCCGGTGACGGGCACCTCGCGCGCCTCCGGGACCAGCCTGCGGACCTTGCGGATCGCCGCGACCAGCTGCGTCACCGTGTCCTGCGTGGCGACCGCGTCGTCCAGCACCGTTGAGTCCAGCGCCCGCCGCGCCCTGCCGCCCAGGATCCCCGTCCGCTTCGCGACGTCGCGCACCGCCTCGTCGATGCGATGCCGCCGGTCCGAGTCGTTCAGCCGGCGCCGCCAGTACACGAACACCGACGCGTCGAAGGACTCCTCGTCCAGCGCCAGCCCGCACGCGACCTTCCAGCGGATGTCGGTCGCAAGCGCCACCGCCGCCTGCCGGTCCGACAGGCCCTCAAGCTCCTTCAGCACCAGCGCCGACGCGACCACCTCACCCGGCACCGACGGTCGGCCCCGCCCCGACGGAAGCAGGTCCGCGAACAGCTCCGGCCCGAACAGCCGGCCCCGGTGCCGCGCGAGCAGCCCGTACACCGACCCCTCCGCCACCAGATGGCCGCACAACGCGCCCG
>JACCXR010000320.1 GCA_013696915.1 Euzebyaceae bacterium | reverse complement strand
GCGCCGCCCCCATCGTGAGGCGGAACGCCGCCCGGGGCTTGTCGGCCAGCCCCGCCGCGACCACGCCCCCGACCAGGACGGCCCCCACGGCCACCGAGACGGCGCGGGCCGGACCTGGCCGTCCGTCCGGGCCGGCGAGGACCACGGCGCCGGCGACGGCGAGCAGGACCGCGCTGGCCGCCAGCGACCGGCCCGCCCCGAGCCGCTGGGGGAGCCCGCGGACGCCGGTGCGCGCGTCCACCTCGAGGTCCGGGATCGCGTTCGTGAAATGCGCCGCCGCACCCAGCAGCCCGCCGCCGACCACGATCCACCACGGCGGCAGGCGACCGGCTTCCAGCCCGAGCGCGACGAATGCCGGCAGGAGACCGAACGCGGCCAGGTAGGGGACCACGCTCGCCGCGGTGCGCTTCAGGCCGAGGTCGTAGGCCCACCCGAACCCGACGGCGAGCAGGTGCACGGCCGCCGCCGCGGGTCCGGAGGCCAGGGACAGCACCGCGCAGGCCCCGAGCGCGACGAGGGCGGCCGTGCGCAGCGTCCTCGCCGCGACGGCGCCGGTCACGACCGGCTTGTCCGACCGGCCGGCGGCCCGGTCCCGGTCCTCGTCGAGCCAGTCGTTGGCCCAGCCGATGGACAGCTGACCCGCGAACACCGCCGCCGCCACCCACACCGTGCCACCCCCCCGGCCGCCCGCCAGCGCGAGCGCCGAGGCGATCAGCGTGACCGCGACGCACGGACCGATGTGGGCGCAGCGCAGGAGGTCCAACATGGTTTGCGAGTCTGCCGGATCGGCTCCCATGGCGGTCGCTGCGCGACCGCCACCACCGAGGTCACGGGCATCGCCTCGGACGAGCCTCGGCGATCCACGGATCAGGGGCGCGGTAGCCTCGGCCGCCGGTGGGGCGTGGGACGCTCACGCGCCGCGCGCAGGCCGGCGTCGCCTCTCCGGCGACGGCACAACGACGATGGGATCGGCAGACGGTGAAGCCCTACGGAGCGCTTCGCAGCCACGGGGCGGGACAGTTGCGGCGCGAGCACGCCGGCGAGCGCGTGACGCTCGCCGGCTGGGTCGCCCGCCGGCGCGACCACGGCGGGGTCGTGTTCCTCGACCTCCGGGATGCCTCCGGCATCGTCCAGGTCGTCGCCGACCCCACCGCCGACCGCTCTCTGGCCGGCGTCCACGACCTCCGCAACGAGTACGTCATCCTCGTCAGGGGGTCGGTGCGGGTGCGCCCCGAGGGGATGGCCAACGCCGCGCTGGAGACCGGCGAGGTCGAGGTGGCCGCGGACGCGGTCGAGGTCCTCGCCGCGGCCCAACCCCTGCCGTTCCCGATCGAGGACCGCATCGAGGCGGACGAGCTGGCCCGGCTCACCTACCGCTACCTCGACCTGCGCCGCCCGTCGGTCGCCCGCGCCATCCGCCTGCGGGCCGAGGTCGTCAGCGTCATCCGCCGGGTGATGGAGGCGAACGGCTTCGTCGAGGTCGAGACGCCGATCCTGACCCGTTCGACCCCCGAGGGCGCGCGCGACTTCCTGGTCCCGTCGCGCGTCCAGCCCGGCAGCTTCTACGCCCTGCCGCAGTCGCCGCAGCTGTTCAAGCAGCTGCTGATGGTCGCGGGCCTCGAGCGGTACTACCAGATCGCCCGCTGCTTCCGCGACGAGGACTCGCGCGCCGACCGCCAGCCCGAGTTCACCCAACTCGACCTCGAAGCGAGCTTCGTCGACGAGGAGGACATCTACGCGATCACCGAGGAGGTGCTCGCGACGCTGTGGCGCGAGGTCCTCGGTGTCGAGGTCGCGACCCCGTTTCCGCGCCTGACCTACGCGGAGGCGATGAACCGCTACGGGTCGGACAAGCCGGACACCCGCTTCGCGATGGAGCTGACCGACCTCGGCGCGGTGTTCGCCGGCACGGAGGTCGGCGTGTTCCGCGGCGCGCTCGACCTCGCGGGCACGGTCGTGGGCCTGCGGCTGCCGGGCGGCGGCGACCTGTCGCGCAAGGACTTCGACGCCTGGACGGACTTCGCGCGCGGCCGGGGGGCGAAGGGGCTGGCGTGGGCCGTCGTGGAGGTCGGCGGCGGCCTGCGGTCGCCGCTCGCGAAGTTCATGACCGACACCGAGCGGGCCGCGCTCCTCGACGCGACCGGCGCGGTCGAGGGCGACGCCCTGTTCTTCGCGGCCGGCGGCCGCCGGTTCAGCCAGGAGCTGCTCGGCGCGCTGCGCGTGGCGCTCGCGAAGGAGCGCGGCATGGTGCCGGACGGCCGTTGGAACTTCCTGTGGGTCACCGAACCGCCGGTCTTCGAGTGGAATGCCACGGACGGCCGCTGGGACGCGCTGCACCACCCGTTCACCATGCCGACCCAGGGCTCCCTCGGTCGCCTGACCGACGCCCCCGGCGAGGCGATCGCGCGCGCGTACGACATCGTGCTCAACGGCGTCGAGCTGGGCAGCGGCTCGGTCCGCATCCACCGCCGCGACATCCAGGAGCGCGTCTTCGCCGTGCTCGGGATCGGGCCCGAGGAGGCCGACGAGCGCTTCGGCTTCCTCCTCCGCGG
>JACCXR010000272.1 GCA_013696915.1 Euzebyaceae bacterium | reverse complement strand
CGCGCCGGCGGCGGGGGGTGTCGCCACGAAGGAGCGCGCCGGCGGAGTCGGGGCGCTGACGCCCGAGGAGCGCCAGGCGCGGGTGGCCGCGGCGCTCGCGGCCAAGGGCAACGGCGGCGCGGCCAAGTCGGCCGAGACGAAGATGGCGGGGCAGGGTCACACCCACCGCCTGCTCGCCATGGTCCCGCCGTCGGGCATTCAGCAGATCCGCGGCCGGCAGGAGGACAAGGTCTACACCTGGCCGCACCTGCTGTCCGCCGAGTTCGTCTGCCTGCTCGCCCTGACCGCCCTGACGGTCGTGCTGTCGACGCTGCCGGCCTTTCCGCTGCGTGAGCTGGCGAACCCGAACCAGACCCCGAACCCGTCAAAGGCGCCGTGGTACTTCCTGGGTCTCCAGGAGCTCCTGCGCTACTTCCACCCGATGATCGCCGGCGTTACCATCCCCGGCATCGTCGGGCTCCTGGGCCTCATGACGATCCCGTACCTTGACAAGAACCCCTCGGTGAAGCCGGAGAACCGCAGGCTCGCCATCACCATCATGACGTTCTTCCTGCTCGGCTCCGCGGTGCTGACCATCTGCGGGTCGTTCTTCCGGGGCCCGGGGTTCAACTGGATCTGGCCGTGGGTGGACGGCCTGTTCTTCGAGTTGTAGAGGACCGATGACCATGCCAACCGTCCTGCTCCTGCTCGCCACCGTGGCGGCGCTGCTCGGCGTCGCGTTCTGGTGGATCCGCCGGAACAACCTGGCGGTGTACCCCGCGGGCCGCGGGCCGCTCGTCCGGCAGCCGCTGCCGACGGGGTGTGACCTCGGTGAGCGCCTCATGGCTGCCTCGGCAGTGGACGCTCCGCAGTCGGCGCCTGCGGCCGGCAGCGGGGTCGCGGCGCCGGAACGCGCAGCCGCGCCCGCACCGGCCAAGCCGCCGAAGCGCAAGAAGCCGTCCGGCCCCTCGCGGCGCGCCTTCCTCCGCAACTCGTGGCTGATCGCGTGGCTCGGGGTGCTCGCGAGCTTCGGCGGCGCGTCGCTGGCGTTCCTGTGGCCCAATCTGCGGGGCGGCTTCGGCGCCGTGATAGACCTCGACTCCGAGGACGCGGTCGCGGCGGCGATCGCCGAAGGCGGGGGGCGCTTCGAGTACCCGTCGGGCCGCATGTACATCGTGTCCTACGACCCCGCGAACGACCCGGACGGCGATTACGCGGACATCACGAACGGCGCCCCGTTCATGGCGCTGTACCAGCGCTGCGTCCACCTCGGCTGCCGGGTGCCGTGGTGCGCGTCCTCGTCGTGGTTCGAGTGTCCGTGCCACGGTTCCCGCTACAACCGCTGGGGGGAGTACCAGTTCGGCCCCGCGCCGCGCGGCCTGGACCGCTTCAACCTGTCCGTTGAGGAGGGTCGCGTGACGGTCGACACGAGCACGGTCATCACCGGGCCCTCACGACAGACGTCCATCCTCGGCGAGCCGCCGTCCGGCCCGCACTGCAACTGAGCCCCTCCCCACCGAGCGACAGCCGAAGGGCCGCCACCTCGTGACGCCGACCACCATCGCCATCGCCGTCCTGGCCGTCGCGGCCTTCGGGACGATCGTCTTGCTGCTCGGGAACGCCGCGAGCCAGCGGCGGATGGGAGAGGACATCCCGCCCGCGCTGCGGCCGGGGTACTCCGACGACCAGCTCGAGTCGAACGTCCTCGAGCGCTACATGTCGTGGGGTCTCGTCCTGACGCTGTTCTTCGCCGTGTTCCTGCCCGTCTACTGGCTGCGCGAGCCGGCCCGCATCAACAGCAAGGCGACCGAGGAGTTCGTCCAGCAGGTCGTCCGCGGCGGGGAGCTGTTCGAGGCGAACTGCGCCGAGTGCCACGGCATCGACGGCGGCGGCGGGGCCGCGGCGTCGCCGTACGGCGGCCAGTGGCCCGCCCCCAACCTCACGAACATCGTGAAGCGCTACGAGGACAGCCGGACGATCACCGACGTGCAGAACCTCATCGAGACGACCCTGCACCGCGGCCGTCCCGGCACGCCGATGCCGGCCTGGGGATCCGACTACGGCGGACCGCTCACGGACCTCCAGATCAACGACATCACCGCCTGGATCCTCGCGCAGCAGGTCGACGAGGTCGCCGAAGCCCAGCCGGCCGCGGACCTGTCGGGCGAGCAGCTGTACACGCAGAACTGCGTGCGGTGCCACGGCGCCGAGCTCCAGGGCGTCGTCGGCCCCAGCCTGGTCGGCGTCTTCGAGCGCCACGACGAGGAGAGCGTCCTCGGCATCCTGCGCAACGGGATCAACCTCGGGAACGGCGTGATCATGCCGCCGTGGCAGAACGGCTACCTCTACGAGGACACCCGCTACACCGACGAAGCGCTCGGCAAGATCGTCGACTACCTCGCCGAGCAGCAGCCCGCCGAGCTGCCGCCCGGGGCCGAGCAGTACCAGTCCCCGGGGCTTGGTGAGCCCGACCCGGAGCCGCCCGCAACGGAGGAGCCGACGGGGACCGCCCAGCCGACCGAGGACGACACCGCCGGCCCGGCGCCCGACGCGACCGACGCCGAGCCGACCACGACGTCGACCGACGTCTGACCCCCAAGGACAGTGCCGATGCCGCCCGCGATCAGCGCCCTGGTCGTCCTCGCCACCGAGGGCGGCATCCCGACGTCGAACCCCTGGTCGCAGGTGGCGGTGCCCCTTGCGATCGTCATCTTCGTCGGCAGCGTCTACCTGCTCCTGCGCTCCAACCTCGGCACCCGACGCGGGTACCTCGTCCTGGGCACCTGCCTGTGGGGCTTCACGTCCATCCTGGCGACGTTCTGGACGTTCGGGGCACCCGGCACCCCGCCCGCCACGGGCCCGCAGAACTTGCCAGGCCAGCAGCTCAACGAGTACGAGCCGACCTGGACACCCTTCGCGCAGGACAGCGCCGTCGCCGAACGGCCGGAGTACGCCGTCGCGGCGAACTACCCGGAGGGTTTCGGCCCGGTGCCGGGCGAGTTCGAGGCCGAGGCCGGGACCGGCGCCGACGAGATCGCGAACTTCTTCTCCGGTTTCGACCCGACCGATGACTACCGCAACGTCATCGAGGCCACCTGGGAGCCGGTCGCCACGGAGTTCGCCGAGGCGACGAACGGCTATCCGCTCATCGCGGTGACCTATCAGCAGACGTGCCAGATCGACACGAACGCCGACATCGTCGAGGGTGAGGACCCGCCGCTCACCCCAGAGGGCTGCGAGGGCGCCCAGATCGGCGACGTCGCCGAGGACGGCGACACCGCGGTGCTGTTCGGCTTCTTCGACGCCGGCAACCCCTCGTTCCCGAGCTACGTGATGCTCGGGGTGGTCCTGGCACTGTTCCTGCTGCACGCCCTGCTGCTGTCCCGCGACGAGTCCCGGGAACGGCGCGAGCGCGTCGTCGAGCCCGCCGCCGGCGAGCCGGTCGAGGTGGGCGCCTCCGCGCGGTAACCGTCGAGCGGTAACCGTCGGTCGGGCCCCGTCCGCGTCCACGCCGCGTCCTCCCGCAAGCGGGCCCTGGCGCTGGCGCTGGCCGGGTCTGTCACGCCCAGGACGCCATAATGTCAAGGGCACCCTCGCGCAAGGAGCCCTGTGTACCCGACCCCGATTGCCGCCGCACTCAGCGGTGCCACGGAACGCCAGCTCTCGTACTGGCGGCGTCCGCGCGGGGTGACGGAGCCGCTCCTGGTCCCCGAGTACGGAGACGAGCGTGCCTGGTTCTACTCGTTCCGCGACGTGGTGCCCTCCGCGCCTTCGTCGCGACCCGCGAGCAGGTGTCGCTGCAGAAGCTCCGCAAGGCGGTGCAGCAGATGGACCTGCCGAAGCACCACCCCTCCGAGTACCGCATCCTCGGGTACGGAAACGACGTGGTGGTCGTGGGACCAGGCGCTGAGTACGTCGACACCAAGGCCAACCTGGTGTTCGAGACGGTGGTCGAGGAGCTGTTCAAGGAATTCCGCTACGGGCACCGACTGGTGCGCAACTTCGTGCGCCCGTACCCCGAGGTACGCGTGAACCCGGACATCAGGCACGGGTACCCCTGCATCCGCGGCACGCGTGTCCCGTTCGACCTCGTCGCCGGGCTGGTCGAGGACGGAGTCAGCCGGAGGACGTCGCCGAGTTCTACCCGTCGGTCTCAGCAGCGGCCGCGCTCGACGCGCAGAGGTTTTCCGAGTACGTCGAGTCGGCCCGGCACGGACGGTCGACCGTCGCGTAAACCTTGAGGATACTTCTTGACGAGGACGTGTCCCAGCCGCTGCTGGAGCCGCTGCGGCGCATCCTCAAGCCCCACGCGGTCGACCACGTCAACGACATCGTCTGGAAGGGCAAGAAGGATGTGCAGGTCCTCCGCGACGCGCCCGTTCGCGGCTACGGCATGCTCGTCACCCACAACCTCGGGCAGCTCCGTATCCCGACGAGGTCAAGGCGATCAAGAGGTCGGGCATCCACCACGTCACCTACGTCACAGCGAAGGGGTTGACGGGCGAGGCGCTGGGGATGGCGTCTCTGCTGGCCTCGATGCGCCGCGTGGTCGCGGAGGCGGAGGCCAGCGACGAGCCGGTGTCGTTTTCCATCGCGAAGCTGACCGACCGCCAGAGGCACACCTCGCAGCCGGTCCGGGTCTTGACCTACGGCGGCCGCTGACAGGAAGCGCGGATCTCCCTCGGCTCCGCGGCGCGGAGCTGGGCGCCCGTGACCGCGCCAAATGGCCGTCTTCGCCGTACGAGGCCGGTCTCGTCAGGGCGGGTCGAGCGCAACGATGAGCCCCTGGCGCCTGCCCACCGGAGGTCGGGCTCCTACACTGGCGGTGATGCGCCAGGTCACCGCCGCTGTGCTGCTCGCCGTCGCGCTGACGGCGTGCTCGGCCGCCGCCGACGGGGGCGACGGGCTCGGCTACGTCTCCGGTCGCGGGATCGAGGTGCTGGCCATCGACGAGCGCCGGCCGGCCCCGGACGTCGCCGGGGAGACGCTGGACGGGGAGCCGCTGGCCATCGCGGACTTCGCGGGCCGGCCGGTGGTCGTGAACTTCTGGGCCTCGTGGTGCGGCCCCTGCGCCGGCGAGGCGCCGGAACTGCAGGCCACCGCCGAGGCGTACTCCGGACGCGCCGCCGTCGTCGGCGTCAACGTCAAGGACTCCGTGGTCAACGCCCGCTCCTTCGAGCGCGACCTCGGGGTGGAATACCCGTCGCTGTCGGACGAAGGGGCGACGATCGCGGCCCGGTTCGGGGGGCTGGCTCCCGAAGCGCTCCCCTCGACGGTGCTGCTCGACTCGCAGCATCGGGTCGCCGTCCGGCTGTTCGGCGCGGTCACCGAGACCCAGCTGGGGGACTACCTCGACGGGCTGCTGGCCGAAGCCGCATGACCGTCCAGGGCCTCATCGTCGATGCCAACCTGCTGGTCGCCGCGGCCGTCGCCTTCGCCGCTGGCCTGGTCTCCTTCGCCTCGCCGTGCGTCGTGCCGCTCGTGCCCGGCTACCTCGCGTACATGACTGGCCTCTCCGGAGCGGAGCTCGCCGGCCGGTCGCGGGGACGAGGCCGCGTCGTGGGCGGGGGTCTGCTGTTCACCCTCGGGTTCGCGATCCCGTTCACGCTGGTCGGGCTGCTCGGCGGCGGGCTCAGCCGCTACCTGGAGGCGCGCGGCTGGCAGATCGTCATGGGGGTGGGTGTCGCGGCGCTGGGCCTGGCGTTCACGGGCCTGCTGCCGTTCGACCTGCTGCGCCGCGAGGTGCGGGTGACCAACCAGGCGATCGACCGGGGCGTCCTCGGCGCGCTGCCGCTCGGCTTCGTCTTCGGCGTCGGCTGGACGCCGTGCATCGGGCCGGCGCTGGCGGCGATCTTCACGCTGTCGGCGGCGCAGGGCGGCGGCAGCGAGCTGCGCGGCGGCGTACTCGCGTTCGTCTACGCGCTCGGGCTCGGCCTGCCGTTCATGCTGGCGGGGCTGCTGTTCCGCCAGGCCGGTGGGGCGCTCGGGTTCCTGCGCCGCAACGCGGGCGCCCTGCAGGTCGGGGGCGGCGTGCTGCTGATGGCAGTGGGCGTGGCGATCGCCACGGGCCTGTGGGGAGCGTTCATCCTGTACCTGCGCCCGCTCATCGGCGGCTTCGAGACGGCGATCTGATGACGGAGACCCTGCCGCCGCGGGAACGCGTCGACCCGCCGGCGCCGCGCGGGCCGCGGCTGCCGGACATCCCCGGGCCGGTGGAGACGCTCGGCCTCGCCTGGCGGCGCCTGCGGAAGATGTCGACGGCGCTGGTCCTGCTGTTCGCCCTCGCGCTGGCCAGCGTCGTGGCGACGTTCGTGCCGCAGGAGCCGGTCATCGCCCGGACGGTCGAGCTCTGGCGGGCGGGCACCGCCGGTCCGGGCGCGGCGTGGGCCCGGGTGCTCGACGCGCTGTCGTTCTTCGACGTCTTCGGCTCCTGGTGGTTCCTCGCGATCACGGCGGCGCTGTTCACGAGCCTCACCGGGTGCCTTTTTCCGCGCTACCGCGCCTTCGCGCGGGTGGTGCGCCGCCCCCCGGCACCGGGCCGCGGCCTGGACCGGCTGGCCCACCACGAGGTGCTGCGCACCGCGCTGCCGCCGACCGCCGCGCTGGACGCCGCCGAGACGGTCCTTGGGCGCTACCGGCGGCGGCGGGTCGAGGCGGTCGACGGGGTAGCTCAGATCGCCGCCGAGCGCGGGCACTGGCGCGAGGGCGGCAGCCTGATCTTCCACACCGCCTTCTACCTGCTGCTCGTCGGGATCGTGATCGGCCACTCGTTCGGGTTCACCGGCCAGATCAACGTCGCCGAGGGCAGCGACTTCGCGGACACGACCGTCGTCTACGACCAGGCCAAGCCGGGTCGCTTCTGGGACGCCGGCGACCACCGCGGCTTCGTCGTGCGGCTCGACGACTTCGATGTCAGCTATCACCCCGACTTCACCCCGAAGGACTTCGTGTCCACGGTGACGATCCTCGAGGACGGCCAAGAGGTCCGCACCACGCAGGTCCGTGTGAACCACCCGCTGGTCTACCGCGGGATGAAGATCTTCCAGGCCCGGTTCGGGATGGCGCCGCGGGTCGTCGTCCGGCCGGCGGGCGGCGGCGACGCGCTCTTCGATGACCGGGTCCTGCTCACGCAGGACGGACCGTTCTGGGTGGGCCGCGCGAAGGTGTCGGCCGGGAACCCGAGTCCCGGCGACGGCCGCGACCCGGTGCCGCAGATCGCCCTCGACCTCGCGCTCGTGCCGGACGCCGCCATCGTGGACGGCGAGCTGCGGATCAACTCGCCGGAGCCCCGCAACCCGCGGCTGGCGGCCTCGCTGTACGCCGGGCAGGACCTCGGCCTCGGCCGGCCCGAGCCGATCAGCAGCCTGGAGTTCCCCCAGTCCGACCTCGTCGGCCAGGCCATGCTCACGCCCGGCGGCTCCGCCGACCTCGCGAACGGCCTGCTGACCGTCGAGTTCCCCGAACTCGACCAGTGGTCCGGGTTTCAGGTCAGTCACGCGCCGGGGCGGCGGGTCCTGCTCGTCGCCGGGATGCTCGTCCTGGTCGGGCTGATACCCTCGCTCTACAGCTACCGGCGCCGCCTGTGGGTCGAGGCGCGCCGCGACGGCGAGAGGACCGACGTGGTGCTCGCGGGCGTCGCGCTGCAGCGGCAGACTGCGTTCGCCGACGAGTTCGCCGAGGTGCGCGACACCCTGGAGGCCGCGCTCGCCGGCCCCGCCCCGCTCCGCCACGCGCCCGCCGTGCCGACCCCGCAGAAGGAGACCCGGCGCTGATGCCGAACGAGACGCTCGCGCAGACCTCGAACACGTTGTTCAACATCGCGTTCGTGACCTACATCGTGGCGATGGTCGCCTACTTCTTCCGGCTGGCGTTCACGCGCGTCAGCGTCGCCGGGGTCACGTCGAGCACGGTCACCGGCACGCGCATCGGCCTCGTCGGCACGGCGCTGGCGGTGGCCGGTCTCGCGCTGCATCTCGTCAGCTTCGTCGCCCGCGGAGTCGCGGCCGATCGGATGCCCTGGGGCAACATGTACGAGTACTCCTCGGGCATGGCGCTGCTGGTCGTCGCGGTCGGCCTGGTCGTGGTCCAACGCCGGTTCGGCTACGGCCATCTGATGGGCTTCCTGCTCGCGGCCGCGGTGCTGATGATGACGTCGGGCCTGCTGCTGTTCGCCGAGGCGGGCCCGCTCGTGCCCGCGCTCAACAGCTACTGGATCAGGATCCACACGTCGTCGATGATGGTCGCCTCGTCGATCTTCATCGTCGGGTTCGCGGCCACGGCGCTCTACCTCGTCAAGGACACCGGGGAGCGGCGGGTCGCCGCATCCGGAGGGGACAGCTACACCGGGTCGACGGTCGGCGCGGCCCGGCTCACGCCCGTCGAGCCCGACGCCCGGCCCGAGGGCTACGAGGCCGACGGAGCCCTGGCCGTCAGCGTCGCGTCGCCGCTCGCCCAGCGGGAGGTTCTGTCGCCCGTGCTGTTCCCGCTGGTCCCGGGGGTGATCGCCGCCCTGTTCACCCTGCTCGTGTGGCGCGCGCCGGTCGCGGCCATCATCGCCGGCAGCGTCGCGGCGCTGCTCGGGACCGCCGCCTGGTACGCCGTTCCCTACCTTCCGCCGGCCGCAAAGCTCGACAACCTCGCCTACCGCACGATCGCGTTCGCGTTCCCGATCTGGACGTTCGGCGTCATGACCGGCGCGATCTGGGCCGAGGAGACGTGGGGCCGCTACTGGGGCTGGGACCCCAAGGAGACCGGCTCGTTCTTCACCTGGGTGCTCTACGCCGCCTACCTGCACGCACGGTCGACGCACGGGTGGCGGGGCCGCAAGGCCGCGTGGGTGGCCGTCGTCGCCTTCTTCGCGCTGATGATCACGTTCTACGTCGTGAACCTGTTCATCGTCGGGCTGCACAGCTACGCCGGCCCGGGCCTGGTGTGACCGCCCGCTGAGCGGCGCGGTCCTCGGGCTGCTCGCCGCCCTCGTCTACGGCTCCGCCGACTTCGTCGGCGGGATCGCCAGCCGCCGCGCGGGTGCGCTGCCGGTCGTGGCGTGGTCGCAGGCGGCGGGGTTCGTCCTGCTGCTCCTGGCGCTGCCGGTGTTCTCGTCCACCGGGCCAACCGGACCGGCGCTCGCGTGGGGCGCCGCCGCCGGGGTGGGTGCCGGCTCCGGGGTGGCCCTGCTCTACCGCGGGCTGGCGAGGGGGCGGATGAGCGTCGTCGCGCCGATCACGGCCGTCGAGGCCGCGGCTGTGCCGCTGCTCGCCGGCGTCGCGCTGGGGGAGCGGCCCGGGGTCCTGGCGCTCGCCGGGATCGCCCTCGCGCTGGCCGCCATCACGCTGGTGTCCGGGGCGTCGAAGGGGCGCTCGCCCTCGGGGTCGGGCTCGCCGGACGAGGCGCCGGTCGGCCCGGGGCCCGGCGTGCCCGCCGCGCCGGCGGAGGCGTGGGGC
>JACCXR010000268.1 GCA_013696915.1 Euzebyaceae bacterium | reverse complement strand
GGCGTGAACCGCGGGGATCGCTGGTTGCGATAGACAGAGTGATGGAGGACACGGACCTCGAGCTGGTGGTCGCCCTTGCGGAGGGCGATGTGGCGGCACTGCGGGAACTGCACCGTCGTCACGCTCCCTGGCTGAGCGCTCGCCTGGCGCGGCGCTGCTCCGACCGCGACCTCGTCGACGAGGCGATCCAGGACACTTTCGTGGCGGTGTGGCGCTCTGCGGGACGGTTCGACCCCCGTGCCGAGGTCGCCGCATGGATCTGGGCGATCGGCGTCCGGCGACTGATCAGTGGGCTGCGCCGGCCGGCCAACCGGTGGGTGACCGCGCCGCCGAGATCGGTTGACCGCGACGAGCCCTCGGCCGAGGAGCTGGCGTTGTTGGAGGTCCGCTACGGCGATCTCGGCCGGGCGATGGACCGGCTGTCACCGGAGCTGCAGGTCGTTGTGCAGGCCATGGTGCTCGACGGGCTGACGGCGCGGGAGACCGCGGGACTCCTCGGCATCCCGGTCGGCACGGTCAAGACCCGGCTGATGCGGGCCAAGTCGCGACTGAGGGAGCAGTTGACATGAGCTGGCACGTCGATGCGCCGCTGCTGCGCCGCTACCTCGCCGGGGACACTGACCTGGCCGCTGCCCTGTCGATCGAGGCGCACGTGAGCGGCTGCGGCGCCTGCCGGGCCCTGCTGCCCGACGACCCGGCGTGGCTGGAGGACAGCTGGTCCGGCGTGGCGGACCGCGTGATCGTCGCGCAACGCGGTCCCATGGAACGCCTGCTGGTCCGGGTCGGCGTCGGGACGCCCTCGGCGCGGCTGCTGGCGGCCACCCCCTCTCTGCGGCGATCGTGGTGGGCGGCGGTGGTCGCCGCGCTCGCGTTCACGGTGGCGGCGGCGCACGCCGCGGCGGGCGACGACCGCGGCTTGCTGCTGTTCCTCGCACTGGCGCCGCTGCTGCCCGTGGCCGGGGTGGCGGTCGCCTACGGCCCCCTAGCCGACCCGGTGCACGAGCTGACGGTCGGGGCCCCGATGAGCGGGCTTCGCCTGCTGCTGATCCGGGCGGCCGCGGTGCTGTGCACCACGGTGGGGCTGGCCCTGCTGGCCCTGCCGTTGCTGCCGGCGCTGTCGTGGACGGCGGCGGGCTGGCTGCTGCCGGCGCTGGCGCTGACGACCGTGAGCCTGGTGTTGGGGTCGTGGCTGTCGCCGGTGAGGGCCAGCGCTGCCGTGACCGCCGTCTGGCTTGGCCTCGTCGCCCTGGTGGCCGTCCCCGGCGCCGACGCGCTGATGCTGTTCCGCGCGGGAGCGCAGGCGTGGTTCGCGGCGCTGCTCGGGGCGGCGGGCGCGCTGCTCTTGGCCCGCAGAGGGTCGTTCGACGTGGGGGGTGGGCGATGAACGAGCCGACGGTCGAGATCAACGGGCTCGGCAGGCGCTTCGGCCGGCTGCGGGCGCTCGACGACGTCAGCTTCTCGCTCGACGACGGCATCACGGGCCTGCTCGGCCCCAACGGCGCGGGCAAGACGACGATGCTGCGCTGTCTGGCCACCGTCGAGACGCCCGACACGGGGCGGCTGCGGATCCTGCGGCGCGACCCTGGCCGCGTCAGCGAACGGACCGAGATCCGCCGCCGGCTGGGCTACCTGCCGCAGGAACCGGGCTTCTACCCGAACTTCACGGCTTACGACTTCCTCGACTACCTGGCGGTGCTCAAAGAGCTGGTGGACGACGGGCAGCGCCGCCGCGAGGTGCGCCGCGTGCTCGACGCGGTGGATCTCGGCGACCGGGCCATGACCAAGATCCGGAAGCTGTCCGGCGGCATGCGCCGCCGGCTCGCCCTCGCCCAGGCGCTGCTCGCCGACCCCCAGCTGCTGATCCTGGACGAGCCCACCACCGGCCTGGACCCCGGACAGCGACTGCGCTTCCGCGACCTCGTCTCCCGTCTGGGCGAGGATCGCACGGTGCTGCTGTCGACCCATCAGACCGAGGATGTGGCCGCTCTCTGCGAGCGCGTCATCGTCATGGACCGCGGTCGGGTGCTGTTCGACGGCCCGCCGCGCGGGCTGGCGGAGACCGCGCGCGGCAGCGTGTGGCTCGCCGAGCAGCGACCCGCGGGCGGCGGGGTCACCTGGAGGAACGCGGACGGGCGCTACCGCACCATCGGGGACCCCCCGGCCGGCGCGGAGCTGGCGGATCCGACCATCGAGGACGGCTACCTGCTGCTCGTCGGCGACGCGGCCCTGGCGGACGTGGCGTGACCGCCGCGACGCCAGACACCGTCCGGCCCGTCCGGCGGCACGGAGGCCTGCGAGCCGCTGCACGTGTGCGGGTGCTTGCCAGGATCGAGGGACGCCGGCTGCTCGCCCGCCCGACCGTGCTGGCCGGTGCGGGCTTGTCGCTGCTGACCATGGTCACGCTGACGCGGACCACCGCCCCGGTGCTCAACCGCGACGACACCACCGCCAGCGCGGCGCTGCTCGTGCTGGCCGCAGCGACCCTGCTCGCCACCAACGCCGCGGCCCTGCGCAGCCGCCGGCGGGCCACGGACGAGCTGCTGGCGTCCATGCCGACGCCGCCGCGTGTGCGGACTCTCGCCAGCCTGTGCTCGGTTGCCGGCGTGGTGGCACTCGCCGGGCTGCTCGGGGGTGCGTTCCTGCTGTGGCGGCTGGCGGCCGACCCGGTCACGGCTCCCGACCCGTTCGAGTTGCTCACCGGCCCCGCGCTCGTGGCGCTCGGCGGGTGCCTCGGCGTCGCGCTGGCGCGCTGGGCCCCGTCGGTGACGGTCGCCCCGGTCGTCGTGGTGGGCTTGGCGGCCCTGGAGTTCTCGGTCAACCTTCTCATCGGCGGCAGCGAGTACGGCGGACGGGTCAAGTGGCTGGCGCCCTTCGTCGGACAGCACGGCGTCGCCCGCGAGCTGCTGATCCGGCCCACCGGCTGGCACCTGGCCTACCTCGTCGCCCTCGTCGCCGTGCTGGGCTGCGTCGCACTGCTGCGCCACCCGGCCACGCGGCCGACGATCGCAACCGCAGGAGCAGCCGTGCTCGTCCTGCTCCTGGCCGGTGGCGCGCAGCTGCGCCCGCTCGATCCGGCACAGGACCCGAACGCGCTCGCGGCGGAGCTCACCGCCGCGGCGGCGCAGGACTGCGAGCAGCGCGACGACGTCACCTACTGCGCCCTGCCCGGCTACGAGCCGTGGGTCGACCGCTGGGCGGCGACCGTCGAGCCGGTGCTCGCCCGGCTGCCCGAGCGCGCCCGCCCCCGACCGCTCACCGTCCGCCAGGACTTCCTGGGCACGAGATTGGAGTCCCTCGCCGACCATGGAGGCCCCGGCACCGCGGCGGAGCCCACGCACTCGGAGGTGCGGCCCGGACTGTGGCGGGGCCGCAACGCCGGTGAAGGCGCGTACCAGTTCGGGCTCGCGCTCGGCGTCGCTGCACTGGCGGTCGGGCTGTCTCCCGATGGGGCGCTGTCGCCCGCCGACGCGCTGCCGGGTCAAGTCGGGGAAGGTCTCCAGGCCTGCACCCCGGCGGGCCAGGCGCGGTCGGTGGTGGCGTTGTGGCTCGCGGGACAGACCAGCGAACGCAGCGCCGAGTACCTCCGGAACGAGGTCGAGCGCCAGGGCGGCACCACGGCGCCGGCCACCGGCACACCTGCGCCCGAGATCTACTTCGCGCGGCCGGCGGCTCACCCGATCGGTGCGCTGAACTTCGGCGGATGGGAGGCGGCCGTCGCCGTCCAACTCCTCCGACAGGCACCGGACCACATCGCGGGCCTGGTCGACCGGCACTGGGACACGCTCAGCGACCCGGCAACCACGACCGACGAGGCACTCGCGCTGCTCGGCGCTGATTACCCCGCGCCAGGCCGCCCGCCGGCAGATGTGCGGGGCCCCGGCTCGACGGAGGCCGGCAGCAGCGGAACCGACTGGAGGCTCGTCGCGTGCCCGTGACACCGCGACAAGCCCTCCGGCTGGTCCGCCCGCTCGCCCCCGCGATCAGCTGGGCGCCGATCGCCCCCGCCGGCGGCCTCGCGCTCCTGCTGGTCTGGCTCCGCGCACAGGACGCCTACAGCGGCCCGGAGGAGCTGATCGTCGCCCTGCGCGCCGCCGCCATCCTGCTGGCCGTCGCCGCCGCCTTCGCGCTCGACGACGCCGCCGCGGGGACCACCGCCAGCACGCCGTCCCCTCTGCTGCTGCGCCGGACGGTGCGCGTCGCCCTCGTCGCCCTGCCGACCACGGCCCTGTGGGCCGGGGCTCTCTGGCTGGCGGCGCGCAAGCCGCTGCCCGAACCGTCATCGCTGCCCGTCGCGCTGCTCTCCCTCGAACTCGCGACCATCATCATGATCACCCTCGCCCTCGCGGCGGCGGTGATCCGATGGGGAGACAGCAACTCGGGCGGACTCGCGGCCTCGTCCGCCCTTCTGGGGTTGACGGTCCTGACGTGGCTGATCCCTGAAGGCGTCAGACCCTGGGTGTACCCCGGAGAACCGCAATGGGCAGCGGCACACCGCTGGTGGGCCGTCGCGCTCATCGCCAGCCTGGCCTGGTTCGTCTGGGCCGGTCTCGACCCTCGTCGTCGCCGGCGCCCGCAAGGCCCCGCCGGTGGCGGCCTCGGGACGGGCCGCCGGACGCGGCAGACGACCGGGTCCGGGGCACCGGTGCAGGGTCCGGCTTGTCGGGAGGCACGGCAACGGGCACACTTCCGACCGTGACGGTTGCTCCGCTCCGATCCGCCGCGGCCCCTCAGGGCCTGCAGGCCGTCGGCGCGACCGTCATTATTCCCACGCTCCTGTAGTCCTGGCGGTCGGTGCCGGGCTGCGGGAGCGGCACGCACCGGCCGTCCGAGCCGGAGCCGCCGCGGCCCGTCCCCGGCCGATCGCCCCCCGAACGCAAAGGCGACACCGTGCCGGAAGTTGACCTCTACGACACCACCCTGCGAGACGGAACCCAGCGCGAGGGCATCTCGCTGTCCGTCGAGGACAAGCTGAGGGTCGCCGCGACCGTCGACACGCTCGGCGTCGACTTCATCGAGGGCGGCTGGCCCGGCGCGAACCCCAAGGACACCGAGTTCTTCCGGCGCGCCGCCGCCGGCGAGCTCCGTCTCGACCGGGCCACCCTCGTCGCCTTCGGCATGACGCGGCGGCCGAATGCGCAGGCGGCCGCAGACCCGACCCTGCTCGCGCTGCTCGGCGCCGGGACCCCGGCAATGTGCATCGTGGGCAAGTCCTCCGCTCTGCACGTCAGCGAGGCCCTCGGCACCACGCGCGCGGAGAACCTCGCGATGATCACCGACTCGGTGAGGCTGTTGCGGGGGGAGGGGCGGCGGGTGTTCTTCGACGCCGAGCACTTCTTCGACGGCCATGCCGAGGACGAGAGCTATGCGCTGGAGGTCGCCGTCGCCGCCGCGGAGGCCGGCGCGGAGTGCGTGGTGCTCTGCGACACGAACGGCGGGGCGATGCCCCAGCGGGTGGAACGCGTGGTGCGCCAGGCGGTCGACCTGCTCCAGGGGCGGTCCCAGGTGGGGGTGCACGTCCACAACGACACGGATTGCGCGGTGGCCAACTCGCTGGTGGCCGTCCGCGCCGGGGCCACCCACGTCCAGGGCACGGTCAACGGCATCGGGGAGCGGTGCGGCAACGCGAACCTGATGTCGATCATCCCCAACCTCGTGCTGAAGCTCGGACTGGACGTCGTCGAACCCCGGGACCTGCGCCGGCTGACCCGGGTCGCCCACGAGGTCGCCGAGGTCATGAACCTCACGCCGGACCCGCACGCTCCCTACGTCGGCCATGCCGCGTTCGCGCACAAGGCGGGACTGCACGTCTCGGCGCTGGCGAAGCGCAGCGACCTCTACCAGCACGTCGAGCCCGCGACCGTCGGCAACGACCTGCGGCTACTGGTCAGCGAGCTGGCCGGCCGGTCGACGATCGTGCTGAAGGGCGCCGAACTCGGGCTCGACCTCGCCGACGACGGGAGCGCAGTCACCCGCGTCCTCGACCGGGTGAAGGACCTCGAGCACGCCGGCTACACCTTCGAGGCCGCCGACGCGTCGTTCGAGCTGCTCGTCCGCGCCGAGACCGGCGTCACCCGTGAGCACTTCCGCCTCGAGAGCTTCCGCACGATCGTCGACCGGCGTGAGGACGGCGGCGTCGTGGCCGAGGCGACCGTCAGGGTGTGGGTCAACGGCGTCCGGCTCATCGGCACGGCCGAGGGCAACGGCCCGGTCGACGCCCTCGACCATGCGTTCCGGGCGGCGGTCGACGGCCGCTACCCCGCGCTGGCCGGGCTGCGCCTCGCCGACTACAAGGTGCGGATCCTCGACGCCGGCGGAGGCACGGGAGCCACGACCCGGGTGCTCATCACCTCGACGGACGGCGAGCGGGAGTTCACGACCGTGGGCGTGTCCTCGAACATCATCGAAGCGTCATGGCAGGCGATGCAGGACGCGTACGACTCCGCGCTGCTCCATGCCGCGCTGCCGGTCCATTGACGTGTGACGTGTGAATCGCCGGAGCTCGTCGGAGGCGATTCTCATGACGTCGGTTGCGGCGGTGTCGCGGCGACCGCCCATGGATTACGAGAAGGAGCCGCCGTGCGGATCTGTCGAGTCGCCCGTCCCGACGGCCCGGCTTTCGGGGTCGTGCACGGCGACCACGTCGCCCTGCTCGACGGCCACCCCTTCGGCCGCTTCCGGGTGACGGACCAGGTCGCTTTCGTCGGCAAGGTGCGGATGCTCGCGCCGGTCCTGCCGTCGAAGGTGTTGTGCGTCGGGAGGAACTACGCCGACCACGCGGCCGAGATGGGCGGCGACGTGCCGGCCGAGCCGCTGATCTTCTCGAAGCCGGCGACCGCGGTCGTGGGGCCCGAGGAGGCGATCCGCCTTCCGGAGCTGTCGCAGGAGGTTCATCACGAGGCCGAGCTCGCCGTCGTGATCGGGCGCCTGACCCGCAAGGTGGGGCCGCGCGACGCCCTCGACGCGGTGCTCGGCTACACGATCGCCAACGACGTCACGGCGCGGGACCTCCAGCGCCGTGACGGGCAGTGGACCCGCGCGAAGGGGTTCGACACGTTCTGCCCGCTGGGGCCGTGGATCGACACCGAGCTCGACCTGTCCGCCGGCCGCCGGGTGCGCTGCCGGGTCAACGGCGAGCTCCGCCAGGACGGCACGACCGCCGATCTGGTCTTCGGCGTCGCAGAGCTGGTGAGCTACTGCGCGGCGTTCGCCACGCTGCTGCCCGGCGACGTGCTGCTGACCGGCACCCCGGCCGGCGTGGGGCCGCTCGTGGCCGGCGACCGCGTGGAGGTGGAGATCGAGGGGCTGGGTGTCCTCGGCAACCCGGTCGTGGCCGACGACTGACCGGGCGTCTGCGGGGTGTCACGTCCGCTACCCCGCGGCCAGCCGCCGACCGGGCGTCTGGGGGGTGTCACGTCCGCGCTACCCGGCGGCCAGCCGCCGCAGGATGTCGCGCACCTCGCCGGGCTCGAAGCCGAGCGTGGCGTCCCCGACCGTGAGCTCGACGCGCTGGACGTGCGGCGAGCCGGTGGGCTGCGAACGCGGCCACGTCCACACGCCCTGCTCGCGGGCGAGGTCGAGCGCGGCGGCGCGGAACTGCTCGGCGCCGGTGTCCAGCAGCAGGTGGAGCATCGGCGTCTGCGGCGGGTCCGGGACGACGGCCACGCCGGGCAGGTCCCGGACCGCGTCCGCGATGGCCTTGGCGTGCGCGGCGTAGACGGGGACCCGGGGCAGCCGGAGACGCAGACCCGCGAGCGCGGACGCCGCGTACGGCCACAGCGCGAACAGCGTGCCGCCGTGCCGGGTGCGCCACTCGCGCACCTCGGCCACGATGTCGCGGGGACCGGCGAGGCAGCAGCCCGCCAGACCGCCGAGCAGCTTGTAGAACGACACGTAGACGGTGTCGAAGAGGCCGGCGATCTCGGCGAGGCCACGGCCGTAGAACGGCGTGCACTCCCACAGCCGCGCGCCGTCCAGATGGGCGGCGGCGCCGCTCCGCCGCGCCCACTCGACCTGGGCCAGCAGGTCGTCCCAATCCGGCAACTGGCCGCCGAGATCGCGCTGCGGCAGTTCGAGCACCAGGGCCGCGACGGGCTCCGCGACGCCGTCGAGGTCGTCGAGCGTGAGCAGCCGTTCCGGCGACCCGGTCGGGCGGCCGACCAGGCCGTGGAGCCGCTCGTACGCCCGTCCCTCGTTCGCCTCGAGGTGGCAGGCGGGGTGGAACACGACGGTCCGACGGCCCCGACGGTCGGCGTGGACCCGCAGGGCCGCCTGCTGCGCCATCGTGCCGCTGGGCAAGAACACGGTGGCGTCCGCGCCGAGCAGCTCGGCCACCTCGCCCTCGAGCTCGACGACCACGCCCCCGTCGCCGTAGCGGTCGGGGACGACGTCCGCCGGGATGTCGGCGAGCAGGTCCGCCGGTCGCCGCCGACCGTGCCAGTGCAGGAACCGCGTGCAGGCGCCCTCGATCGCGGCCTGGGCGTCCGGCCCGCCGCCGGCGTCGTCCGACGGCTGCATCAGAACCGTGCCGCCTCGGGCTTGTGACGGGCGATCGCGGCGGCGAACTCCTCCCGCGTCCTGCGCCCGCGCACGCGGACCTTCAACCGCGAGCCGTCGAACAGGACGGCCGCGAGGTCCTTCTCGCCCAGCGGCTCGATCCGCTCCACCGCGCTCCACGGCGTGACCCCGCCTCCGACGTGCACGCCCAGCGCGCTGAAGGGGAGCGGACCGTCGAAGGCGAAGACAGGCGCGTGCGCGAAGAGAGCGAACAGCGAGAGCGCGAGGAACAGGGCGATCATCGGCGAGGCGGCGGGGCTCCCCAGCGCAACGTTCGTCGCGAACGCCACGACGGGCAGGAGGCACACCGACGCCGCCCGCACCCAGGTGGGGAGGCGTTCGGAGGCGGAGAGCAGTCGCGCCAGCACACCGTCTAGCCTACGAGGCCGATCGCCCGGCGCCTCCGGAGGAACCCCACATGCCCGCCCCCCGCGTCCGCTTCTGCCCGGCTCCGAGCGGGTGGCTCCACGTGGGCGGCGCCCGCACCGCGCTCTACAACTGGCTGTACGCACGCGGCCGCGGGGGCGCCTTCGTCCTCCGCATCGAGGACACCGACGCGGAGCGGGCCACGGACGCCTCGATGCACGGCATGGTCGCCGCGCTGCGCTTCCTGGGCCTGGACTGGGACGAGGGGCCGGAGGTCGGCGGGCCGCACGGGCCCTACCGCCAGAGCGAGCGGGGTCCGCTCTACGCGGCGGTGGCGAACGCGCTGCTGGAGGCGGACGCCGTCTACGACGCGTACGAGACCGCCGAGGAGCTCGCCGCGGAGCGGGAGGAGGCCCAGCGGGCGGGGCGGTCCCCGGGCTACGCCGGCGGTCACCGCGACCTCACCGACGAGGAGCGGCAGGCCTACCTCGCCGAGGGGCGCCGGCCGGTGCTGCGGGTCCGCACCCCCGACCGGGGGGAGGTGTCGTTCTCCGACGCCGTCCGGGGGACCGTGAGCTTCGACTGGAAGGACATCCCCGACTTCGTCGTCCAGCGGGCCGACGGCACCTCGACGTACTTCCTCGCGAACGCCGTCGATGACGTCGCCATGGGCGTGAGCCTCGTGGCCCGCGGGGAGGACCTGCTGTCCGCCACGCCCCGACAGCTCCTGCTCTACGAGCTGCTGAGCCGTGAGGGGCTCATCGACCGGGCGCTGGCCGACAGCGGTTACCCGGCGCGGCCCGCCGACGCGGTGCTCCCGAGCTTCGCCCACCTGCCGCTGCTCGTCGGTGAGGACCGCAAGCCGCTGTCGAAGCGTCACGGCTCCGTCGCGGTCGACGAGTTCCGCCGCCAGGGCTACCTGCCGGAGGTGCTCGTCAACTTCCTCGCGCTGTGCGGTTGGAGCTACGACGCCACCTCGGAGCGGTTCACCGTCGATGAGCTCGTCGAGCGCTTCGGCTTCGAGCGCGTCGGCCGCAACCCGTCATTCTTCGACACCGCCAAGCTCCGCGCGATGAACGGCGACCGCATCAAGGAGCTCGACGACCGCGAGCTCGCCGAGCGGCTCCTGCCCCACCTCGACGAGGCGGGACTGGCCGGCATGCCGCCGCTGCCGGCGGAGCGGGAACTCGTGCTGGGTCTTGCGCCGCTGCTCCGGGAGCGGATCCAGACCCTGGCGGACGCGGTGCCGCTGGTCGCGTTCGCCTTCCTCGACGAGGTGACGTGGGACGAGCGGGCGGTCGCGAAGTGGCTGAAGGGCTCGGCGCGCGACGTGCTCGCGGCGGTCGCGGCGGCGTTCGAGGGGGTGGGAGACTGGAACGTCGAGAGCGTCACGGCGACGCTCGACGGCGTCGCCGCCGAGTTGGGACTGGGCACCGGGAAGGTCTACCAACCGGTGCGGGTGGCGGTCTCGGGGACCGACCGGACGCCGCCGCTGCCGGAGACGCTCGCCCTGCTCGATCGGGCGGTCGTGGTGCGGCGTCTGCGGGCCGCGCTCGAGCGCATCGTCGACTGACCGGCTGGTTGCCGCCCCCCACCCCCGCTGCTACGCTCGGCTGCGCCCTTCGGGGGTGGTGTAATCGGTAACACGGCTGGTTCTGGTCCAGTTATTGAGGGTTCGAGTCCTTCCCCCCGAGCTGCGGTGCACAGCGGTCCCGTCGTCTAGCGGCCTAGGACGCTGCCCTCTCAAGGCAGTAACGCCGGTTCAAATCCGGTCGGGACTACGCGGTGCCGGCGGGCCAGCAGCCTTCGGAGCGGAGCAGTTCGGGTCGGTAGAGTCGAAGGATCTCGACGGCGAACGCGACTTTGTCGTCGACTCGCTGCCCCTTTGGCTGCCGGGTCGACCACAGTTCGAGGTTCTCTATCCGGTTGTCGCTGCGGTCACCGTTGCGGTGGTGCACCGTCTCGTGGAGCGCCAGCGGGCGGCCGAGATGCTGCGCCATGACCAAGCGGTGCTCCGCGACCGGGGACTCGCCGTTCGCGAGGTGCCCGAACTCGGGAGGCAGGGGAATGTAGCGGTACCCGTGCTTCAGCCTCCCGGTGCCGTGGGGGGCGGAGAGACGAACCGCGATGTCGGCGCCGATGTCGCCGTGCTTGACCGATCGCTTGTAGTGGGTGCCGCACAGGGCCTTCGCCTGCGTCGGGCGGCCGCAGCCCTCCACCGAGCACGTCTCCGGGTGGACCCGCCGGGACAGCGGCCGATCGGCCTGG
>JACCXR010000263.1 GCA_013696915.1 Euzebyaceae bacterium | reverse complement strand
ACGTGCGGGCGCCGGTCGTGCCGTAGCCGACGAGGACGTTGCCGGAGCCCGCGTCGTCCACGGCCGGCTCGGCGGACGGGACGGCGTCGGTCACCCCGGCGTTCGCGGCGACCTCGCCGGCCTGGCGGGACGGGGCATCGGCCGGCGCGGCGGCGTCGATGTCGATCGTGACCAGCGGCGTGCCGACCTCCACCTCCGCTCCGACGTCGCCGTGCAGCGCGGTGACCCTGCCGGCGAACGGCGACGGCACCTCGACGACGGCCTTCGCCGTCTCGACCTCGGCCACGGCCTGGTTCAGCTCGATGACGTCGCCGACGGCGACGAGCCACGTCACGATCTCGGCCTCGGTCAGGCCTTCGCCGAGATCGGGCAGCAGAAAGTCCTTCACGGCCACGGCTAGAACCCCAGCGAACGGTCGACGGCGTCGAGGATGCGGTCGACGTCGGGCAGGAAGAACTCCTCGAGCTTCGCGGCGGGATACGGGATGTCGAACCCGCCGACCCGCAGCACCGGCGCCTCGAGCGAGTAGAACGCGCGCTCGGTGATCCGGGCCGCCACCTCGGCCCCGAAGCCGCCGAAGACGCACGCCTCGTGCACGACGACCGCCCGCCCGGTCTTGACGACGCTCGCGACCGCGGTGGCGGTGTCGAACGGGTTGAGCGTGCGGAGGTCGACGACCTCGAGATCCCAGCCCTCCTCCTCCGCGGCCGCCGCCGCGTCCATGCACGTCCGCACCATCGGGCCGTAGGCGAACAGCGTCGCGGTCGTCCCCTCGCGCCGGACGACGGCGCGCCCGAACGGCTCGGTGCGCACCGGCAGCTGCGCGTCCTCCTTCAGCCAATAGCGTCGCTTCGGCTCGAAGAAGATCACCGGGTCCGGGCAGTCGATCGCCTCGCGCAGCAGCGAGTAGGCGTCGCTCGGGGTCCCCGGCGACACGACTTTCAGGCCGGCCGTGTGGGCGAAGTAGGCCTCGGGGCTCTCGGAGTGGTGCTCGACCGCGCCGATCCCGCCGCCGTACGGGATCCGCACGACGACCTGGAGCGTCACCGTACCGCGCGACCGGTTCCGCATCTTGGCGAGGTGGCTGACGAGCTGCTCGAACGCCGGGTACGTGAACCCGTCGAACTGCATCTCAACGACCGGCTTGTAGCCGTACATGGCCATCCCGATCGCCGTGCCGACGATGCCCGACTCCGCCAGCGGCGTGTCGAAGCAGCGCTGGTCACCGAAGCGGGACTGGAGCTTGTCGGTTATGCGGAACACGCCGCCGAGCGTGCCGACGTCCTCGCCGAAGACCACGACCCGGTCGTCGGACTCCATCGCGTCGTGCAGCGCGGTGTTGAGCGCCTGCGCCAGCGTGATCGCCATTACTCCCGTCTCTCCAGCTCGGCGCGCAGCAGCGCCCGCTGCTCGTCGAAGCGCTCCGGCGGCTCGACGTAGACGTGCTCGAAGAGCTCGAGGGGGTCGCCGTGCGGGGCGTCGTAGACCTCGGCGCGCATACGGGTCGCGTAGCCGCGGGCCTCCTCGTCGATCTCGGCGCGGAACGCGTCGTCGAGCAGTCCCTCGCGCTCGAGGAACGTCTCGAAGCGGGCGATCGGGTCCCGCACCTTCCACTCCGCGAGCTCGGACGCCGTGCGGTAGCGGGTCGGGTCGTCCGCGGTCGTGTGGGCCTCCATGCGGTAGGTCACGGCCTCGATCAGCGACGGCCCCTGGCCTGCGCGCGCCCGGTCGATGGCCCTGCGCGACACCGCGTACGTCGCGAGCACGTCGTTGCCGTCGGCGCGGAAGCCGGGCATGCCGTACCCGACGGCCTTGTGGGCGATCGTCGGCGCCTTCGTCTGCTTCGACAGCGGCACGCTGATCGCGTACTGGTTGTTCTGCACGAAGAAGACCACGGGGGCGTCGTAGACGGCGGCGAAGTTCATCGCCTCGTGGGGGTCCCCCTCGCTGGTGGCGCCATCGCCGAAGTAGCTCATCACGACGAGGTCCTTGCCGTCGAACTTCGCGGCCATCGCGTAGCCCGTCGCGTGCAGCGCCTGGGTGCCGATCGGGATGGACAGCAGGCCGAACCGGGTGGCGATCGGGTCGTGGTTCGACAGCCACGTGCCGCGGAACAGGTGGAGGACGCTGCCCGGGTCGACCCCGCGGACCAGCGCGGCGCCCATCTCCCGGTAGGAGGGGAACACCCAGTCCTGCTCGGCGAGGGCGTACGCCCCGCCGACCTGGGCGGCCTCCTGGCCGAGCAGCGACGCGTAGACGCCGAGCTGGCCCTGGCGCTGGAGGTTGATCGCCTCGGAGTCCACGCGCCGGGCCAGCACCATGTACCGGTAGAGGTCGCGGAAGTCGGAGTCCTTCAGGTCGAGGGGGAAGCCGTCGACCTCGTGGAGCGCGCCCTCGTCGTCGAGCAGCTGCACCGGGCGTTCGGGCGGGAGCAGCGTCATCGGGTCGGGCTCGAGCGGCGCGGCGGCAGGGCTCATCTGCTGGTGCTCCCTCGTCGGGGTCGGCCCGGGATGGCCGGGACCGTACCGAGAAGCCTGTCAGCGGGGCCGTGCCGCCGTCAACGGCGAGGCGGGGTCCACGGTTCCGCTGGTGACGCCGGTCGCCACCGGGTCGCGGCGGGACGGGTCTCCGCGGAGCGTACGTCACCCCGATGTGTGACGGCAACCGGTCGTCCCGCTGGAACGCGTCACAGGTGGGCGGCGAAGATAGTCCCGATGGGCTATGTCCCCCGGCCCGCCGTGCGGTCATGATGCTGCGGGTCGGCGGGAGCGCGGAAAGCCTCCTCTTACCAGCGGGAGCACGCCAATGGCCATGAGGACGGCCGTCGGGGCCGGTCCCGACATCCCTGTCGTCGCGCTCCCGTCCGGGAGACTGGACGGTTGGCGCGGCCTCGCCGCCCTCGGCGCTGCCGGCATCCTGCTCGCGCTGGTGACCTTCACCGTCCTCGTCGGCGAGGTGGTTCCGCCGGCGGCCGCCGGCGCGCTGGTGTTCGCCGCGGGCATCGTGCTCACCGCCCGCCATCCCGGCCGCGCGGGCCCGCTCCTCATCGGCCTCGCGTCGCTCGGGTTGCTGCTGTCGAACAGCCGCAACCTGGCGTACGGGCTCACGGTCCCGAACGACGTCGTCGACTTCGGCCTCTCCGCGCTGATCCTGCTCGGGGCAGCCTGCGGCGTCGCCGGCGCGGTCCCGCTCGCCCGGCCGGGCGGCGTCCGGGTCGCGCGGTCGCTCGCGCCGCGCATGCTGGGGGGCGGTGCCGTCG
>JACCXR010000227.1 GCA_013696915.1 Euzebyaceae bacterium | reverse complement strand
GGCGCCGGGGCGGGTGAAGCTGACGGTGCCGCCGGTCCCGTGCAGCTCGTGGACGGCCGCCCCACCCGCCTGGACGGCCCAGCTCACGGTCAGCGTGCTGGTCGCGCCGCTGCGGTGACGGCAGAGGACGAACGCGGAGTCGTCCACGTCGACCGGCCGGCCGTACGTCGCGGTCTGGGCGTACACCGCCGCGATCGGCGAGTCGACGAGGTGCTCGGCGAGGTAGAGGGAGTGGTAGCCCTCGTCGAGCAGGCAGCCGCCCCCGGCGACCGCCGCCTTCGTGCGCCAGTCGGGGTCGTAGCCGGCCGCGCCGGTGTAGTGGCCGCCGTGCACCCACTCGTTGCGGTACAGGAACGGGTTCCCGATCCGCCCCTGGCGGCGCCACCGAACGGCGGCCAGCGTCGTGTCCAGGTGCAGGTAGTTGTGGACGACGCCGAGCTGGACGCCGCAGTCGTCGGCGCAGCGCAGGATGGCATCGACGTCGGCCGTCGTGGTGGCCAGCGGCTTCTCGCTGAGCACGTGCGCCCCCGCCGCGGCGGCCGCCTCGACGACGGGGCGGTGGAGGACGTGGGGGACGGCCGCGTCGACGAGGTCGAGCCGCCGCTCGGCGAGCATGGTGCGGTAGTCGGTGTACCAGCGCTGCGGCGCGATCCCCAGCGCCTCGCCCACGACGCGGAGCCGTGCCGGATTGGGATCGGCCAGCGCCGTGACGGTGGCGAGGTCGTCCAGCTCGGCCCAGGCCGGGGCATGCGCCTGTTCGGCGATCCTGCCGCAGCCGATGATGCCGACGTCCAGCACGACGCAACCCTCCTGCCGCCGCGGCGGCCTTCACGGGACCGGTTCTACGTGAGGGTCGTGTACACCGGCGGGCGGACGATGCGGGCGCGGTCGCCGGACCGGATCTCCCCGGGACGCTCGACGGACGCCACGATGCCCCGGCGTCCGTAGGCCTCCCGCACGAACGCCCGGACGAGCCCGCGGACGGCCGGGTGCCGCTGCTGGACGACCTCACCGGGGTTGCGGCACGGCAGGTTCTCCCCCTCGCAGACCAGCCCCGCGCCGCTCGGGAACAACAGCCGCGTCCCCACGGGCAGGCAGCTGAACTCGGGGCAGCCGCTGACGAGGACGTTGGCGCCCAGCCACTCGGGCTCCAGGCTGTCGATGGCGAGGCGGCGCGCCACGTCGGCGCACTCCTCGGCCGAGAGCAGGGTCAGCTGCCGGCGGTTGCGGACCTCGGTCCCCCTGGCGTAGGCCCTGACCTCGCGGCTGTTGGTCCGCATCGTGAGCCCGTGGTGCCGGTCGCCGGGGATGCCCCCGTAGTCGAGCTGCACGGACTGGACGCGGACCGAGACGAATGTGCCGGCGCTGCTCGCGGTGAGCACCGCCTCCACCGCCAGCCCGAGGGTGCCCGGAGCCGCCCGCCGCTCGGGCGCGCGCGTCGTGACGTCGTTCACCATCGTTCCGCCGCCACCTCCCGCACCGCCACCTCGGCGGTCGCCGTGCCGAGGTCCGGGTGGATCGCGACCACCCGGACGGTCCCCGGCCGCTCGTCGGCGCGCAGCCACACGACCGCCACGCCGCCGATCAGGGGGACCGGGTTGTCGCCGACGAGCGCCGCGGGTCCCGAGACCTCGAGCCGGATCGCCCCGGTGGCGTGCGGCCGCGTGACGCCGTACTCGTCGGTGACGCGCAGCACGACGCGGGTCGCGTCGCTGCCGTCCGCGTCCAACTCCTCGTCGTCCGTCAGGACGCAGAGGGCCCGGTCGACGCCGCGGCCCGAGAACGTCTTCGTCGTGGCCAGGGTCCCGCCGAGGTAGCCCTCGAGCGTGAGGTCTCCCCACGTCCGGCGCCACGGCGCGATCCCGCTGGTCTGGTCGAAGAAGAACGGCGCGTGCGGCAGGTGCGGGAAAGACTTGTGGTCCGGGAGGAGGTCGGCCACGAGCGCGCCGTCCACGTAGGCCAGGACGCGGTCGCAGTTGGAGAAGATGGCGCCCCGGCCCGGCCCGCCGTACTCGGCGTGGTCGCCGGCGGACCAGTGGAACCCCGGTTCGAGGACGACCTCCTCGCCGGAATCGCACTGCGAGCGGTAGAACCCGGCCGCCGGCTTGGGGACCCGGAAGATGTCCGCGACGCCGTGGTAGCAGACGCGGTCCCCGGAGCCGAACTCGGCATGGGTGTTGTAGTCGAACGCGCACCAGCCGAAGCCGCCCGCGTAGCGGTCGTCGCCGGCAAGCCGGTCGTGCACGGTCGCGTGCAGGAGCGCCTGCGCCTGCACCCGCTCGACGTTGTCCGTCCGCTTGGTCGGGAACATGTGGCCGGCGAACTCCGACACCAGGTAGCCGGCATGGTTCGGCGCGAGCAGCAACCCGTCGGGACCGAAGTCGTTGAGCGCGAAGACGTCCTCAAGCAGCTCGGAGTCCGGGAGGTACCGCACGCCGCTGGTCGGTCGCGAGTCGTCGAGCCGTCGGGCGATCGCGTTCGTGCGCCGGTAGAGCTCGGGGCAGTCGAACGACTCGTTCACGCGGACGCCCCACAGGATGATCGACGGGTGGTTCCAGTCGCGCCGCACCATGGCTTCGACGTCGCGGCAGGCCAGGTCCTTCCAGCCCTCGTCCCCGACGTGCTGCCAGCCGGGCATCTCCTCGAACACCAGCAACCCCAGCTCGTCGCAGGCGTCGAGGAAGCTGGGAGACTGCGGGTAGTGCGACGTGCGGACCGCGTTGCACTTCAGCTCCTGACGCAGGATCCGTGCGTCGCGGCGCTGGACGCGTGCGGGCATCGCCCCGCCGACGTGCGGGAAGGTCTGGTGCCGGTTGAGCCCCCGGAGCTTGACGCGCCTGCCGTTGAGGAAGAAGCCCTCGGCGGTGAACCGCGCGTCGCGCAGGCCGACGCGCACCTCGACGGTGTCGATGCAGCCGCCGGCGTCGTAGAGGCTGACCACGACCCGGTACAACCCGGGATGGTCGAGGTCCCACAGCCCCAGCTGCTCCAACCCGGACACCGTGACGGTGTGCCCGCCGTCGGGGGAGTCCGCGGGCGCGACCTCCCGCCAGGCCGCCGCGACGCAGCGGTCCCCGTCGTGGACGGCCGCCTTCAGCCGGAGTGGAGGGGCGTCGGGCGCGGCCCCGTCGAGGAAGCAGCGGACGTCGAGCCGGCGCGCGCCGGTCAGCACGTCGACCGGCTTGGCGAACACCTCGCGGACGAACGTCGCCGGGACGATCCGCAGCCGGGCTTCGCGGTAGATCCCACCGAACGCCAGGTAGTCGACGTGCCCGCCAAACGGCGGGATGTCGGGCCGCTCGGTCGAGTCGACCTCCACGGCCAGGACGTTGTCGCCGCCCCAGCGCACGTGGTCGGTCAGCTCGAACGAGCAGGGCACGTAGCCGCCGCGATGGTCGCCGACCCGCCGCCCGTTCACCGTCAGCGTCGCGGCGGTCATCACGCCGTCGAAGTCGGCGAACACCCGGGCGCCGCCGGGGTCGGCGGGCAGGCGGAGGTGCCGGCGGTAGGTGGAGACGAACTGGTAGGCAGTGTCGTCGAACCCGTGCCACGGCAGGGTGACGTTGCTGTGCGGCAGCGTCACCGGCGCGAAGTGGCGGTCGTCGAGGTCGCCCCTGCCACTGCCCGGCACCGCGCCGGCGTGGTAGCGCCACCCCCGGTTCAGCGAGCCGACGACGCGCGGGCCCACTGGCCCCCCCTCCTCCCCGGTCCTTGACGGCCATGGGCCGCCGTGCTTAGGTGTCCCCAGTTTGTCTACGATGGAGACTAACGTCAAGGACGACGGCGTGCGGTACCGCGATTTCCCGCCTCTGGGGCGCCCTCTGTCGGTGCTCGTGCTCGGGACGCTGCAGTTCCGGGAGACCGACATGGCGACGGTCGAGGAGCTGATGGGCGCCTGGCTGGAGGCGGGCGGCAACGTCGTCGACTGCGCCCACGAGTACGGCGGCGGCAGCAGCGAGCGCGCCGTCGGGGCGTGGCTCGCGGCGCACGGCCGGCGCGACGAGGTCGTCTTCGTCTCGAAGGGCTGCCACCCCTACGACGGACGCCGGCGGGTCACGCCGCACGACCTCACCGCCGACCTGAAGGAGAGCCTGGCCCGCCTGCGGACCACCTACGTCGACCTGTACCTGCTCCACCGCGACGACCCGGGCGTGCCGGTGCGCCCCGTGCTGAGCGCCCTGTCCGAGCACCGGAGAGCGGGAAGGATCGGGGCGTACGGGGCGTCGAACTGGTCGACCGACCGCCTGGACCAGGCGCTCGAGGCGTCCCACTCGGACGACATCGACGGGTTCGCGGCCAGCAGCCCGCACCTGAGCCTGGCCGTGCAGGCGCACCCGCCCTACCCGGGAGCGGTCTCGGCCTGCGACCCCGGGTCGCGGTCGTGGTACAGGCGGCGTCAGCTCCCCGTCTTCGCCTGGTCGGCGCAGGCCGGCGGGTTTTTCGCCGACCCGCCGCGGGCGGTCGGCGCCGCCGGGCACTACGTCGGCGCGGGCAACACCGAGCGCCGCCGCCGGGCGGGGGCGCTGGCGTCGAGCAAGGGCTGCGAGGCCAACCACGTCGCCCTGGCCTGGGTGCTGCACCAGCCGTTCCCGACCTTCGCCACGATCGGCCCGCGCACCGCGGACGAGCTCCGGTCGAGCCTGCGCGCGCTCGACGTGGACCTCACGGAGGAGGAGGTCAGGTGGCTCAATCTGGAGGCCGGCCCGTGAGGCGGATCCGCGTCGGCGTGGTCGGCTGCGGCGAGGTCGCCCAGGCCATCCACCTGCCGACGCTGGCCTTCCTGCGAGACCTGTTCACCGTCACCGCGGTGTGCGACGCGGTCCCCGCCGTCGCCGACGCGGTCGCGCGCCGGTGGGGCGTGCCGGCCGGCTGCACCGACCCCGGAGAGCTGGTCGCCCGTGGCGACGTCGACGCCGTCCTGGTTGCCAACCCGCACGCTTTCCACGCCGAGACGACGCTGGCGGCCGTGGCCGCCGGCAAGCACGTCCTGGTGGAGAAGCCGCTGTGCCTCGGGCTCGCCGAGGCGCGGGCCGTGGTCGCGGCCGCGGGCACCGGCGGGGTGGTGGTCCAGGTCGGCTACATGCGGCGCTACGCCCAGACGTTCACCGAGGCCCGCCGGCTGCTGGAGGACGGTCGGCCGGTCCGGCTGGTGCGGGTGCACGCCGTGCTCGGCCGCAACCGGCTGATCCTCGACCAGACCCACCATGTCGAGCGGGGCGAGTTGCCGCGGGCGCTGGCGGACGAGGCGCGCGCGAGGGAGCGGGCGCTCGTGAGCGACACGTTGGGGGACGACTCCCCGGCTGCTCTCGCCGCCTACCTGTACCTGGTGACGCTGAACTCGCACGACTTCTGCGTGCTGCGCGGCCTGTTCGGGCTGCCGCACGGAATCCTCTACGCCGCCCGGAGGGGGACGGACGAGTCGCCGTGGCTGTCCGCGGCGCTGGACTACGGATCGTTCGTCTGCCACTTCGAGACGGGCTTCGACGAGATCCCGCGCGTCGACACGCATCTGGAGATCCACGCCGACGACCGCGTCCTGCGGCTTGAGTACGACTCGCCGTTCGTGCGCAACCTGCCGACCCGGTTGCGGACCACGCAGCGGACCGCGGGCGGCGGGGTGACCGAGGCGAGCGCGCAGCTGTCCTGGGAGGATCCCTTCACCAGCGAGTGGATCGCGTTCCATGACGCCGTCACCGCCGGTTCGGCGCCGCGGACGACGCCGGCCGACGCGCTCGAGGACCTGCTGCTCGCCCGTGACCTCGTCGCGGCGCTGCCGGCCGGGGAGACCTGATCGTGGGACTGCCCGTCGCGCTGCAGCTGTGGACCGTTCGGGCCGCCGCGGCCCGCGACCACGCCGGGACGCTCGGCCGCGTCGCCGAGCTCGGCTTCGACGGGGTCGAGCTCGTCGAGGAGCTCATGGGTGCCGACCGCTCCGGCGCGGCCACCCGTGCGGTGCTGCGACGGCTCGGCCTCGCGGCTGTCGGCTGCCACGCGCACCTCGGCGCCCTGGAGCGCGAGCTGGACCGGCTGATCGACGTGACGCTCGAGCTCGGCTGCGAGCACCTGGTCTGCGCCTGGCTCGACGAGCCGCGGCGCGCGGACCTGGACGCGTACCGGGACGTCGCCCGGTCCCTCGCCGGCATCGGGGAGCGGTGCCGCCAGGCCGGGGTCCAGCTCGTCTACCACCACCACGACTTCGAGTACGCCCGCTTCGAGGGGCGGCCGGCGCTGGACTGGCTCTGCGCGCTCGTGGACCCCGCGCTGCTGCAGGTCGAGCTCGATACGTACTGGGTGCTCGCCGGAGGCGCCGATCCAGCCGCCGAGCTGCGCCGCTTCGGCGACCGGTGCCGCCTGGTGCACGTCAAAGACCGGCTGCCGGACGGCGCGCCCGACGTCGCCGAGCCACAGGCCGGGGTGGCGCACCGCACCACCGAGGTGGGCACGGGTGTGCTCGACCTGCCGGAGCTGCTGGCGGCGGC
>JACCXR010000219.1 GCA_013696915.1 Euzebyaceae bacterium | reverse complement strand
ACCGACGCCGACGCCCGCACCCACGCCGGCACCGTCCCCCGCCCCCCCGGCGACCCAGCGACTGAGCGCCGCCAACTCCGTGTCCTTCCGGGGCACGGCCGCGGCCTCGAACGGCTCGTGGCGCACCCACGAGTTCGCGGTGGCCACCCGCGGCCGGATGACGGTGACCCTCGACTGGGACGGCCGCGCCGACCTCAACCTCTTCCTCAAGGACTCGCGGGGCCGCACCGTGGAGTTCTCACGGGCTCGGAGGTCGAACGGGGAGCGGGTCTCCTTCGACGTGACGTCCGCCGGGACGTTCACGGTCGGCGTCAAGGCCAAGCGCGGGGCGGCCGACTACCGCGTCCGGGCCGCCATGTAGCGACCGGCGCGGCGACGCACCGAGGCCGGGTCCCGCGGATGGGGCCCGGCCTCGATCTTGTGTCGCCCTTGCGGTTCGGGGCGGCGCCGCTACCGGCGGCGGGAGTTCATGTAGGAGTGCTGTGCCAGGTCCCGGAACGCCCGCGCCGAGGACGAGGAAGTCGCCGAACGCCAGTCGTAGCGCTTGTCGGAGTCGAAGTAGATCCATGCCTGGATGTTCGGCAGCCGGTCGCGCAGCGTCGGGGCGACCTGGCGGAACCATTCGGCCTTCTCGCCGGAGCGACGCTCCTGCACACCGGTCTCGCCGACCATCATGGGCTTGCGGCGCTGGACGCTGAAGGCGTGTGCGGCGGAGAAGATCTCGGCCGTGCTCCGCCACCGGTCGCGCGAGCGGCCGGGGGCCCAGTTGTAGCCGTCAGCGCAGATCCAGTCGACCTGATCGTCGCCGGGGTACCACCGCTGGGACTCGCCGGTCGCGAAGTTGTGCGCGTTCGGGCACCACACCCAGACCGCGTTCGACGCCCCCCGTTGTCTGAAGATCGACCGGATCCGCTTCCACGCCTTCTTGAAGTCGTCCGGCGAGTGCGCCTGGTTGGCGGTCCAGTTGCCGTCCATCTCCTGGAACCACCGGATGAACACCGGCCGGCCGAGGGCCTTCACGCCGTCGGCCCGCGCGCGGATCATCGAGTCGTACCGGCCGTTGTTGATCTGGCGGGTGTCACCACGCGCCCACGAGATCACCGGCGTCCGACCGTTGTCGAGATGCCACTTCTCACGCCACGACGGGAAGGAACTCGTGAAGCCGTAGAAATACAGCGACAGGTCGAGCTTGCGCCCGAGACGCCGCTCCTGGTCGGTGATCCTCGACTGCTGGGACGACCGCGTGAAGCGGTAGCCGTTGTCGGTCGGGCTGAGGTACTCGCCGAAGAGCACGCCGGAGGAGGGCGACAGCCTCGCGGACGGGCGGTTGAAAGCGGCGTCGGCGGGAGGGGCCTGCAGGAGGGAGACGGCCATTGCGGCGGCGAGCAGGAGCAGGCCGAGGCGATGGGCGGTCGATGTCGCGCGGCGCACGGTGGTGGTGCTGGACTTCATCGGGGACTCACTTTCGACGGGCATTCGAACCCGCATGTCGGGGCTGGCGCCGCTCGAGCGGACAGACCGACATCCGCCCATGCCGCGACCAGCCGCCGGAAACGTCCTGTCGGGGCGTGGAGAAACCCCGCGGTCACGAGGTCTCTCTCCGCGGCCGGCCCGAGGGGGCTCGGGGGGGCTCCGACCGCAGCGCTTCTTGTGAGCGGGGGACCCTACTGCCAACCCGACGGCCAGTTCAAGCGGCCCCGCGAATATGTCCACGATGGACCACTGATCGGCCGCACGTGGCGCCAGTCCATGACGTTGCGTAATGGATGTCACCCAATCGGGTACCCTGGGTAGTCGAAGGTCGCAGTCTCACGCCCCACCTTGCTTGACCCGCCGCACGAGGAGGACGGGGGTTCCTCGGTCGCGACAACCACCGCAGCGCGCCGACATCGATGCGCCGCCCGACGCTGGAGATCTCCATGTCCCATGACCCAAGGCCAGTCCGTGCCCATAGACGGCAATCCGTCCCCACCCTGTTGGCCCTCGTCGTCGTCCTCGCCGTGGCGCTGCCGGGGGTGCCCGCGTCGGCCGCAGACCCCTACACCCCCATCGGGCGCACGCCGTTTCGCGAGGGGTCGGGTGTCGTGGCCAGCCGCGCCTACCCGGGCGTCTACTGGAGCCACCAGGACGCCGGCGGCGGCACCCGCAACGTCCTCTACGCGTTCAAGGTGTCCGACGGCCGCCTCGTCGACCTGATCCCAGGAGTGAAGTTCCGCAGGATCAGGCTGCCAGGCCTGGTCAACCGCGATTGGGAGGACATCGCGATCGACGGCGGGTATCTGTGGCTGGGGGACATCGGTAACAACGGCGACTGCACCCGCACCGACCTCGCCGTGCACAAGATTCGGGAGCCGGACCCGTACCGGGCGACGTCGGCGAGCGTGGTCGCCACCTACCCCTTCGTCTGGCCGGATGTGACGGCGAGTCGCTGCACGGGCCGGAACGCCGAGTCGCTCGTCGTCCTGGACGGAAAGCCGTACCTGATCTCGAAGAGCAGGCCGCCGGGGCTGTACCGCTTCTCCACGCTCTCGACCTCCTCGCGCAATCTGCTGAAGAAGCTCGGGACGCTGACGCCGCCCGCCGGGGGGTTCGCCAAGCCGGCCACCGGAGCCGATCTCTCCATGGACGGGAGGCGTCTGGCGGTGAGCACGGCGGCGTACAACCTCTATGTCTACAAGACCTCGAACGCCGGCCTCCGCGGTGAAGCCCTGCTGCTCGACCTCATCAGCAGGCCCCCTGCGGCGAAGCAGCAGTACCGGCGGGACGGTGGCAACGAGCAGGTCGAAGGCGTCGCCTTCGTCCGCGGCCGGCACGACATCGTCCTTCTGAGCGAGGCGAGGAAGATCCTCTATTTTCCCGTCGGGTTCTACGACTGAGGCCTTCGGCGTCGCGGCCGGGCTCGCGGATCGGGCCGGCGACGAGCCGCTGTGGACGCGGGATTGGCTCGTGAGCCGGCAGTCACCTAGCATGGGCCGCGCCTTCGACCACCCTCCCCGCCCAACGATCCTGCGGGAGGGCAGACAGCCAGACGCTGTCGTGGGGACCGCGGTCCCCTGCGTCCCCTCAGCCGCCGTGCGGCACGCCCCCGACGGGACGCCATCCGGTTCACCCGGCCAACCGCTTCGCGGCGCCGGTCAGCGGTCGTGGGCAAGGAGAACTCATGCTCAGCCCCGCCCTGCGCAGGCCTCTTGCCCTGGTCGCAATGCTCCTCGTCGTCGCAGTCGCTGTCGCCGTCACCGTCCTGGTGCCGGCCCGGACGGCGGCCGCCGCCGACCCGTTCGACCCCGTCGGGCGGTTCCCGGCGCCCGAGGGCTCCGGCGTGGTGGCCAGCCGTCAGTACCCCGGGGTGTTCTGGGCCCACTCGGACTCTGGGCCCGGTGCCCGCAACGCGCTGTACGCGTTCAAGGTGGTCGACGGGCGACTGGTGGACCTGGTGCCGGGGTCGGGGTTCCGGCGGGTCAGCGTCCCGGTCCCCAACCACGACTGGGAGGACATCGCCGCCGACGACCGCGGTTTCCTGTGGATCGGGGACATCGGTGACAACGGCTGTGGGCGCAGCAGCGCGGTGCTCCAC
>JACCXR010000207.1 GCA_013696915.1 Euzebyaceae bacterium | reverse complement strand
CGTCCACCTGCTGAAGGTCGACGCCGCGGCCGCGGACGTCGCCGGCATCGGGGCGGGCTCGCAGGCCATCGACCCGCTCAGCCGCGGCGCCCACCGCGTCTCCTCCGAGGCGGCCCTCGACCTGCTCGCGGCCGGGACCGCGGAGGCCGCCGGCGGCGTCGACGTGGGCCTCAACGCCGTCACCAGGCCGCAGGGCTACCTCGAGCGCTCGACCACCGAGGCGCCGACCGGGCAGAGCACGCCCGGCCTCGGCTATGCCCCCAACCCGTACACCTGGACCTACATGAACTCCGGCAGCCCGCAGGACATCGGCGTGGGCGACGCCTGGCGGATGCTCGCCCTCGGGCAGCGCCTTGGCAACCGGGTGCGCGTCGCTGTGATCGACGGCGGCTTCGCGGTGGCCAACCCCGACTACCCGCCGGGGACCGCCGGCAGCGGCGCGACGAACCCGTCCAGCTGCACCGGCGGCAGCCCGTGCCCCTGGCACGGCACCGGCTCGGCGCAGACCGTCGGCGGCGTTCCGGACAACGGGCAGGGCACCGCCGGCTCCGGCGGGCCGATCGCCGACCTCACCCTGCTCGACACCGACCTCGGCATGTTCTCGGTGATCGGCGGGCTGCTGGCAGCCTCGGTCCTGGACGCCCGCGTCATCACGATGAGCTTCGGCCTGCAGTTCCCCGCCACCGTGTCGTGGGCGAGCATCCCGCTGGACGTCGCGGCCGCAGTTGTCGCGGGACAGGGCCGGCTGCTGTTCGCCGCCGCCGGCAACGACGGCGCCGACGTCGACGCCGAGGACTGCTTCTTCGCCTGCTGGGAGGAGACCTTCCACGCCCCCTGCGAGGAGGACGGCGTCACCTGCGTCGGCGGGCTCGCCCCCAACACCCGCAACCGCGACCCCGGCTCCAACTACGGCAGGGAGTCCTGCGAGAACCCCGACTGCGCGGTCAGAATCTTCGGCCCGTTCACCGTGTTCATCGGCGACGACCCGAACAACACCGGCAACGTCGCCCGGCTGTCCAGCGGCACCAGCGTCTCCACCCCGTTCGTGGCCGGCGTCGCCGCCCTGGTGTGGGCCGCCAACCCGCAGCTCGCCGCCGGCGACGTGCTCGCGACCCTGATCGACACCGCCGGCCCCAGCCCCGACGGCAACGTGAGCCGCATCGTCAACGCCCGCGCCGCCGTCCAGCGCGCGATCGGCAACACCCCGCCCGGGGTCACGATCACCGGCCCCGCCGACGGCACGACCGTGCCCTACGGCACCGGGGTGTCGATCACGACCGTCGCCGACGACTACGAGGACGGCACGCCCTGCTGCCTCGTGCGGTTCGCCTCCGACCGCGGCGAGGACCAGCTGTTCGGCTCCTCGGGCACCGGGCTGCTGACGCCCCGCAGCCCCGGGCCGCGGCGGATCACCGCGACCGCGACCGACAGCGCCGGGGCCGTCGGGCCGCCAGCGGGCATCACGATCAACGCCACCAACACCCCGCCGCAGGTGGCGATCCAGCAGCAGGCCCCGAACGCGAGCCTGTTCCAGGGGGTGCCCTACCCGTACCGCGGCACCATCACCGACGAGAACGAGGGGGACGGGATCGGCTGCGACGCCCTGGAGTGGTCGGTGCTGCCCGCGAACGCCGGCGCTCCCCAGCGGGGCTGCCGCCCGCGGATCGCGATCCAGGCGCCCGGCGTGCACTCGGTCACCCTGACCGGCACGGACGAGACCGGCGCGACGGCGTCCCGCAGCGTCCTGGTGGACGTGCGGGCGATCCCGCCGAACTCCCCGCCCGTCGTCGTGATCTACAACCCGGCCGACGGCGACCGCCTCCAGGCCGGCGTCGAGTTCACACTGGAGGGCGAGGCCTTCCTCGAGCCTGGGGAGAACTCCCCGCTCGGCTACCGCTGGGTGGTGACAGACCACCGCGGTGTCACCGAGATCGCCACCACCCCGACGGTGCAGTACCGCTGCGCGACGCCGGGCGTGGGCATATTCGAGCAGACCTTCACCCTGCAGGCGACCGACGACGACGGTACCGGGACGGCAGCGGTGACGGTCGAGTGCTCCAGGGGACCGAACTGATGCGGCCCGCCGGCGCCCTGCTCGCGCTCGCGGTCGCGGGCCTGACCCTCGTGCCGGCGCGGCCGGCGGCCGCCGCCGAGTTCGTCGTCACCCTGCCCGGCGACCCTGCGCCGGGGCCGGCCTGTCTGGCGGGCGGCGACTGCTCGCTGCGCGAGGCGGTGCTCGCCGCGAACGCGACCGCCGGACCCGACCTCGTGCGGCTGCCCGCCGGCACGTTCGCCCTGTCGCGGGTCGGAGCCGGCGAGGATGCGGCCGCCACCGGCGACCTCGACGTGACCGACGACCTCATCCTGGCCGGAGCGGGCTCCGCCGACACGATCGTCGACGGCGGCGCCCTCGGCGACCGGATCCTGGACGTGCGCGGGACGAGCGTCCGGCTCGAGGGGCTCACGATCACCGGCGGCGGGCGGCTGGCTGGCGGAGGCATCGTCTCCCGGGGCGGGAACGTCCTGGTGGACGGCGCCGGTGCCTCGCTGGGCGCCGAGGACGCCGTCGTGCGCGGCGGGGCCGCGGAGTACGGCGGCGGGGTCGCCGTCGCCGGCGCCGCCGACCAGGCCGTCGGGCTGACGGATACGGTGATCGACGGGAACGCGGCACTCATCGACGGCGGCGGGCTGTTCGCCGACGCCGGCGGCCTCACCGTGACGGTCACCGGAGGGGCGCTGACCGCCAACACCGCCGGCCGCGACGGCGGCGGCGCGTGGGTGCAGGGACCGCACACCCTGACCGCCGACGGGTGGGAGGTGTCGGCCAACCGGTCGGACCGCGCGGGCGGGCTCGGACTGCTCGGGGCGGGCAGCACCGCGACCCTCACCGGCGTCACGGTCCGCGGCAACGACGCGACCGACGCCGCCAACGGCTACGGCGCCGGCATCTGGGCCAACGGCACCCGCGTCGAACTCGCCGGCTCCCTCGTCGAGGAGAACACCGCCGCGCGCACGGGGGGCGGCGTGTACGTCCGCGACGCGCAGGCGAGCATCACCGACACAGCGCTGAGCGCGAACGCCGCCGCCGAGGCCGGCGGCGGGTTCGCGTCCGAAACCTCCCTGGCCGTCCTGCTCGAGCGCGTCCTCGTGGACGACAACCAGGCGGCCGACGGCGGCGGTGTGTTCGCCGCGGTCGGCCCGGTGACGCTCCGCAACGCGACGGTGTCCGGCAACCTGGCCACGACCGGCGCCGGCGGGGTGGCGATGTCGGGCACCGGCGACCTCGTGCTCGAGTACGCGACCGTGGCGGGCAACTCGAGCGACGCCGGCACGGCCGGCAACCTCGGGGTCGCCCGCACCGCCACGCTGACCGGCAGCGTCGTCGCCGCCCCAGGGACCGGCGACGAGAACTGCGTGCTCGCCGCCGGCGCGACGACCGCCGCAACCGGAAGCGTGGAGGACGCCGACACCTGCGGGCTGGATCCGGCGTCGAACCGCGTCGGCGTCGACGCCCTGCTCGGCCCGCTGCGGGGCAACGGCGGGCCGACCCGCACGCGGGCGCCGGCCGCGGCCAGCCCGGCGATCGACCTGGCGGGTCCCGACTGCCCCGAAACCGACCAGCGCGGCGAGCCGCGCCCCACCGACGGCGACGGCGACGGCGACGCGGTCTGCGACGCGGGGGCCTACGAGGTCCAGCCGGTCGCCGACCTCGCCGTCACGCTCGCCGACGGGCCGGACCCGGTCCGGGTGGGCTCGCCGCTCACCTACGTGGTCGCCGTCGTGAACAACGGTCCCCAGGCCGCCGCGGCGGTCACGGTCACCGACACGCTGGCGCCCACGGTCACGCTGACCGAGGCCGGCGGGCCGGGGGTCTGCGACGCGGAGGGCCAGGTCGTGACCTGCGCCCTGGGACCGCTGGCCGCCGGCGCGGAGGCGACGGTCGAGATCACCGTGACGCCGCAGGAGCCCGGCTCCGTGGAGAACACCGCCTCGGCGGCAAGCTCGGTGCCGGACCCCACGCCGGAGAACGCCACCGCGACGACCACCACGACCGTGCTCGCGCCTGGCGAGCCCCCGCCCGAGCCGCCGCCGGGAGAGGGCCCGGACGTCATCCGGCTGGCCGGTCCCGGGCGCGTCGAGACGGCCCTCGAGGTGTCGCGCGCGCGCTTCGACCAGGGCCAGGCCGCCGCCGTCGTGCTCGCCCGCGCCGACCTGTTCCCCGACTCCCTCGCCGGGACGCCGCTCGCCGTCCGGCTCGGCGCGCCCCTGCTGCTGACCGGCTCGGACGCCCTGCACCCGCTGGTCGAGGCGGAGCTCGCCCGGGTCCTCGCACCCGACGGGACGGTGTACCTCCTCGGTGGGACCGTGGCGCTCTCCCAGGCCGTGGCCGACCGGCTCGGGGCGCTCGGCTACGCGTCCCGCCGGTTCGGCGGCGCCGACCGCTTCGCGACGGCCGTCGTCGTCGCGACCGAGGGGATCGGCGACCCGGCCACGGTCTTCGTCGCCGACGGCGGCGGCTTCCCCGACGCGCTCGCGGCGGGCACGGCTGCCGGCGTCACGGGCGGTGCCGTCGTCCTGTCGGCCGGACAGGTCATGCCCGACGCGACCCGCGCCTACCTCGACGGCGGCGCGGCGGGGACCACCCGCTACGCCGTCGGTGGCCCCGCTGCCGCGGCGGCGCCCGAGGCGACCCCCCTCGTGGGC
>JACCXR010000180.1 GCA_013696915.1 Euzebyaceae bacterium | reverse complement strand
CCGTCGTCATCGGCGCGGGTCACCGCGCCGCTGAGGCCGAAGCAGAACTCCACCTCCTCCTCGCCCTCCGGGCCCTCGACGGTGGTCGTGACGCACTCGTCGCCGCCGAAGCCGCTCTCGGTGACGTAGGCGGCGCCGTCGCGGCCGATGTCGACGCCGCGCGGGCCCGCGAGGCCCGTGGCGAGGAAGTCGGCGGCGAGCCAGGTCTTGGTCACGGGGTCGGAGCAGCGATCGCCGCCTTCCGGCCCCGTGACGCAGGCGACGATCGCGGCCTCACCGGGCGTGGCGCTGGTGATGTCGGCGAACGCGGTGCCCGACTCGTCGGTGAGCATGGTCTGCGACTCCGGTGTCGGGGTCGCCGTGGACGGATCCGACGCCGGCATGGCGACGACGGTCACCGTCTCGTTCGCCACCGGGGCGTCGGCGCTGTTCGTGACGAACGCCACGACCGTGTGGGTCTCGCCGACCAGGTTCGTGGCCGACTCCGGCGCCAGCTGCACCGCGCAGGGGCCGGTCGTCAGGGCCTCGCGGGCCGTGTCCTCGACGTCGGTCGTGACGGCCAGCAGACCGCCGGCGATGTGCAGCGCGGCGAAGTCGCAGGACACGGTCTCGTCGAGGTATGCCTGCAGCTCCGCGTCCACCACGCCCGAGGCGTTCGTGATCACGATCGGGGCCTCCTCGAGGCCGGCGTGCGGGGCCACGGTCAGCGCGTCGGGGAAGTCCGCGCCGGTCGCGAGCTGGAGGTGGTCGTCGGTGTAGCCGTAGCGCTCGACCGCGAGGCGGGCGAACGCCGCCGCCGTCCCGGACCGGCCGGCGCCGAGCTCGCGCACGCGCTCGACGTCGATGCCGAGGTCGGCGATCGCGTCCTCCACGTCCTGCGAGACGGCCTCGAGGCCGCCGGCGAGGAGCACGTTGTCGATGCCCAGGTCGTTCAGCGCCTCCGCGGTGACCGCGGTGAGCGACTCGGGCCGGGTCAGCAGCATCGGGAAGCCCTCGCTCACCGCGAGCGCACCCGACACCAGCGCGTCGGGGAAGTTCTCACCCGACGCCACGATCGCCGTGTCCGTCTCCGGATCGCCGCCGGAGGCCGCGAGCAGCACGGCGGTCTCGTACCGCTCCGCGCCACCGATGCGGTCGACGTTGTCGTCGCCGTACGTCGCCATGAGCTCGTCCTCGACCGCGGCGCTGATGGCCGCGGTGCCGCCGAGCAGCACGATGCTCTCGGGATCCAGTTCCTCCAGCGCCTCGAGGGTCTGACCGGTGATCTGGTCGGACTGGGTCAGCAGGATCGGGGAGTCGGTCTGGCCGGCCCGGTAGCTGCCGGCGAGCGCGTCGGGGAACAGGTCCCCGCGGGCGATCAGCACGGTGCTGGTCTCGAACGGGGCGCGGAACGGGGAGTCGTCGGCCGCGATCAGGCGGGCGGTGTCGTGGCGCGTCTCGCCGCGCCAGCGCACGGTCGGGACGAGCCCGTCCCCGGTGCGGGTGACGATGCTGCCCGGCTCCCCCGGGTAGTCGGTCTGCTCGACGAGCCACGTGGCGGCCGACGCCGCGGGCGCGAACGGCGACACGGACACGGCGAGGACGAGAGCGAGGATCGCGGCAACCCGCCTGCGCACCGCCCCGGCATGACGGAATGATGCTGCACTCATGGGTTCGTCTCCTGTGGCCCGTCAGGGGTTGCGCCCTCCAGCACAACCACCCTGATCGTTGCGGCGGGCACCCTACATGATCGGCCCGGCGCGATCACGTCATCCTCCGCCGCCGTCGCCGTCGCCGGCGGCTCAACATCCCCATGGTGGTCGCTGCGCGACCGCCACAACCGAGGTGATGAGAATCGCCTCGGACGAGCCTCGGCGCTTCACGGATCAGAGGGGTCCGAGCGCGTCCCGCAGCCGCCGCGCCACGTCGGCGACCTCGGACCACGGCCGGTCCGCCGCGCGGGCGTAGTCCATGGCGCCGCGGATCAGTGTCCGGCGGACGATCTCGGCGTCGGTCCACGGCTCGCAGTCCCCCTCGATCGCGAGGAACAGCGGCCGCAGGACGGCGAGCGCGTCGGCCGGGACGGTCAGCTCCGCCATGCCGGGCCCCCTGTCGGGCGCGAGCAGGTAGGCTCGGCACCCACGATGATCGAAGACCTTACCCCGCGCGAGGTCGCGGAGCGCCTGGCCGCCGACGACCCGCCGCTGCTGGTGGACGTCCGGGAGGACTGGGAGCACGAGCTCGCCGCGATCGACGGTGCGGTGCACATCCCCCTGGACGAACTGCCCGCCCGCCTCACCGAGATCCCCGCGGACCGTCCCGCCGTGCTGCACTGCCACCACGGCGCCCGCAGCCTGCAGGCCGCGACGTGGATGCAGGCCCAGGGCTACGACCATCTCGCCAATCTGGACGGCGGCATCGACGCGTGGTCGCTGACCGTGGACCCGTCCGTCCCCCGATACCGCTGAGCGGAACCCCCATTGACTGACACCAAGACCTTCGCCGACTTCGGCGTTGACCCGCTGATCTGCGACGCCCTCACCGACGCGGGCATCACCAGCCCGTTCCCCATCCAGGAGCTGACGCTCCCGCTCGCGCTCGCCGGCGCGGACATCATCGGCCAGGCCCGGACGGGCACCGGCAAGACCCTCGGCTTCGGGATCCCGCTGCTCCAGCGGGTGACCCTGGGGGCCGGCACCCAGGCGCTGGTCGTCGTCCCGACGCGCGAGCTGTGCCTCCAGGTCCACGACGACCTCGTCGCCGCCGGCGCCCGCAAGGGCGTCCGCGTCGTCGCCGCCTACGGCGGCAAGGCCATCGACCCGCAGTCCGACGCCATCGCCGAGGGCGCCGAGATGGTCGTCGGCACGCCCGGCCGGCTGCTCGACCTGATGCGCCGCGGGAAGCTCCGGCTGGGCACGGTCACCGGCCTGGTCCTCGACGAGGCCGACGAGATGCTCGACCTCGGGTTCCTCCCCGACGTGGAGCAGCTGATCCAGGCCACCGCCGAGGGCCGCCAGACGCAGTTGTTCAGCGCGACGATGCCGTCCGCGGTCGTCGCCCTGGCCCGCCGGTACATGCACAAGCCCACGTACCTGCGCGCCGACGTCGAGGAGATCCGGATCGCGCCGGAGACCCGGCAGTACTTCTTCTCGTGCCACCGGATGGACAAGCCGGCGGTGCTCGCCCGCATCCTCCAGGCCCCCGACCGCGGCTTGTGCCTGGTCTTCTCGCGCACGAAGCGGATGGCCGACATCCTCGCCGAGGAGCTGCGGGAGCGGGGGATCAAGGCCGCGGCGATCCACTCCGACCTCCGCCAGGACGCCCGCGAGCGGGCGCTCGCCCGCTTCCGCAAGGGCGTCGTCGACGTGCTCGTCGCCACCGAGGTCGCCGCGCGGGGTCTGGACATCGCCGAGGTCACCCACGTCGTCAACTACGACTGCCCCGACGACGAGAAGATGTACCTGCACCGCATCGGCCGCACGGGCCGCGCCGGCGCGACCGGCGTCGCGATCACTCTGGCCGTCTGGAACGAGCTCGCGCGTCTGGAGATGATCCGCCGCGCGCTGGACGTCTCCGAGGAGGTCCACGAGGTCTTCTCGACCTCGCCGCTGCTCGACGAGCTGTTCGACCTGCCCGAGCGCGCCCCCCGCACGGCTACCCGGCCGGCGCCGGCGGCCGTGGAGGCCCTGCTATCGGACGACGCCGGGCCGTCCTCCGGTCGCCCGTCCCGTCGTGGTCGCGGCGGTCGACGGAGCCAGAAGGCTGCGGCGGCCGCTGCGCCGGCGGCCGGGCAGATCTCCGCTACGAGGGAACCCGACCGCCCCGCCCAAGCCGACCGCCCCGCCCAAGCCGACCGCTCCGCCGAAGCCGACCGCTCCGCCCAAGCCGACCGCCCCGCCCAAGCCGACCGCCCCGCCCAAGCCGACCGCCCCGCCC
>JACCXR010000174.1 GCA_013696915.1 Euzebyaceae bacterium | reverse complement strand
GGGTACGTCAGGCGACGACGGCGTAGAGGCTGCCGTCAGGCCCACCGGAGAACAGGTGCCTGAAGACCTGCCAGCCGCCGAGCCCGATCACCGACGGGGTGTGCACGTCCCCGGTGCCGTCGCGGTTGTGGTCGCGGTAGAACAGCAGTTGCCCCTGGCCGTTGACGGCGTAGATGATGCCGTCGCCGCCGTACGTCAGGTGCAGCATGTCCTGCCAGCCGCCCTGGCCGATCACGCCCGGGCTGGACACGTCTCCGGTGCCGTCGCGTCTGGTGTCCCGGTAGAACAGCAGACGGCCGTCCTGGTCGACCGCGTAGACCACGCCCGGGTCGCCCGAGAACACGTGTCGCATCTGTTGCCAGCCGCCGAGCCCGATCACCGACGGGGTGTGCACGTCCCCGGTGCCGTCGCGGGTGGAGTCGCGGTAGAACAGCAGCTGCCCGGACTCCATGACGACCGGCTGGGAGCCATCGGTCACCCGGATCGAGAAGCCGCCGACCAGGCCGGTGATCACATCGACGCGGACCCCGCTGTCCGAGGAGTACGTCGAGCCGGCCTGCAGCGCTGCTGGTGTCTTCAGATGCACGATCGGCATGATCCTCGCGGAAGAGGGGTCGATGTCTTCCTCCTCGACCTGGTAGACGATGACTCCCTCGTTGGGGATATTCACGTCGAACTGGTCGACCTTCTGCCGCGCCTCTGCGACGAAGTAGTTCTTCTCGCCGCCGACCTTGACCGCTGTGGTCTTGAACGACGGGGCTGGCTGTACGAGGCCGACAGAGTGCAGGTCGTGAGCAGCGAACCGCCCCTGGTGCTGCAGGATCGCGCCGGCGTCGAGCCACCCGAGCTTGACCTTGGAGAAGGCACATTCGTGCTGCCCGCCGGCGCCGGCCATCGTGTCGAACGGTCCGAGATGGTCGACGACGGGTCCCCGCGCGTTGGCGTACAGGTCCATGTAGCCGGCGAGCACGTGGATCAGCTCCATCGCCCAGACGCCGACGCCCTCGACCATCACGAACCGCGCCCAGAACCCCGCCGCCTCTGCCGTGCCAGCGCCGGCTCCCCCGAGCATGACGATCGCGGCGGCGTCGAAACCTTGCCCGCGGAGCTCGTGGGTGCGGTCATGGAACGTCTCCAGCCGGACGTCGATCAGGTTGGTCTGGACCCGCGGCAGCACGATGCCCTCGATGTCGGCGCGACCGTACGAGGTGGTGTGGATGTGCGTACGCAGGGAGATGTCCGGTCCCGGGGTCTGCGCCGGCGGCAGCGCGGCCGGAACCAGGCCTCGTCCGATCACCGGGCCCGGATCGGCAGGCGGCTGTGCCGTCGGCCACGGTTGTGGATCGTGGTAGATCCGGCGCAGGATCTGCGCCTCCCAGTCCGCCGGGACTGCATCCAGTTGCGGCCGGAACACTGGGATGAAAGCAACCCTCTTCTTTCCGAGCCATGCCATATCGCACTCCTCCGTAGCCCTTCTCGCCCACAGCCAGGTGAGCGAAGGGCGCCGCCCTGGCCGCGCAGCGACCGCTATGCAACTGAGGTGAGGTGATCGGCATCTGATACCGCAGATAACCAGCGTCAGCCGTCGCGGCAAGGCCCGCCAGCGCCTGGCGACTCGCCGTTGTGGATCCTGCGCTACACCGGCAAGGAGCAGCCGCGCATCGGGCGTCGGGCGTCTATCGGTCGGGGGGTCGGGTATCGAGCCGGCCCGACCCCCGGAACACGGGGGGTCACAAGCGACCGCACGCGCGTGGCTCACGAAAGGCGGCGCCGAACCATCACGGACAGCTCAGCTGCCCTGGTCGCCGAGGTCGTCGAGCTCGCGCCGCGCAGGTCGAAGGCGCCCCCCGGCGCGCTCAAGGAGCTGGGATGACCCGGGGCATCGCGGCCCCCTGGCAGCCGCTCGGGGCCCGGCGTGCCTCCGCCGGCCCCGCTTCAGCCGATGCGCGCGAGGCTGAGCGCCAGTCCGCCGAGCGCGGCGACGCTGCCGGCCATGGTGAAGATCCACGCGCGCGTCTGGCTCGACACCGCGGAGACAAGCTCACCCCGGAAGGCCGCGAGCAGTTCGTCCTTGGCCGCGTCGATTCGCAGGTCCGTCTCCGTCTTGGCGGCCTCGATGCGGTCGTCGAGACGCTCGAAGCGCAAGCCCATCTCCGCGCGCAGAGACGCCTCCACTCGGTCGAGGTCAGGTCGGCGGGCGACGTCGGCCCAGCCGTCGGACGGGAGCAGCGCCATCATCGTGGCGCCCTGGTCCTCGCCGAGGACGCGTGCGAGCTGCAGGTACAGCTCGTGGCGTGCGCGTTCATCGACGGCCATGATGCCTCCTCCCTTGCGGCTCGGACGACATCGTGGCCTATGGGCGACGACCGATGGCGATTCCGAGAGCCTGACTGTGGACAGTCGGTCTGGGCGCGGGGCGTCCCCCGAGCGAGTTGTCCGTCTGGATCGTGGACCCCGCGTCGCAGCCGATCAGGGCGTCGGGCGCGAGCTTCATCTACGTAGCTGAGGTGCGGCATCCTCCCCGACGAACTGCACCGCGTGGAACGAGCCGTGGAACTGGCCGCGACCTTTGGGGCAGGGCGGCTGGTGGTCAGCGGAGGCGCGCGACGCGCGGGCGGGGCCCACCGACGAGCACCACGACCGGCTGGCCGACGCCCTCGACCGGGTCACCGACATCGCCGAGCGGCACGGACTGGACGCCACCTACCCCGCACCTGGCCACCATCGTCGAAAGCCCGGACGAGCTCGAGCGGCCGATGCCGAACACCCGCATCGGGCTCTGTCCGGACACCGCGCACCGGGCGGCCGGAGGTGGCGATCCGGCCGCGGTGATCCACCGCTACCGGGACCGGCCGCGCCACGTCCACCTGTAAGGAACGTCCGGGCCCACGAGGCGGACAACCTGTTCGTCGTCGACGGCGGCCGTTCCCGACCGCGACCGGCGCCAACCCCGCCCTGACCATCATGACCAACGCCTGGCGTGTCGCCGACCACCTCACCCGCCGTCACAGCGCCGACGGCAGGGCGCAGCAGTCGACCCCAGGCGACGTCCTGGTCGTGCGCCGCTGGCCGCGGCCGCGGCACAGGTGCCCTGTGCCGTTCCGGCGACCGAGCAGCACCGCAGCGGGCCGCGCCTGGCTGGACGCGGCGGCCGTCGTGCACGTGCTGCCGCGGATCGGGTCCCGCCGGGTCGACGACGCCCGAAGCCGCGAGACCGGCGTGGCGCAACGTTCGTGGAGCGCCGTGACGGTTCGCGGCCCGCTCTGCCCCACCATCGAGAACGCCCTGCGCTG
>JACCXR010000172.1 GCA_013696915.1 Euzebyaceae bacterium | reverse complement strand
ATCTCACCGGCCGCGACCCGCGCCACCACCTTGGAGGCGTTCTGCTTCAGTGCACGGATGCCCTCTTCAGTCATGTTCTACAACGTAGCACGACCCGGTGCGACGCGCGACCGTCGGGTAACGGCTGCACCCGCATGGCCGGGCGGACGCCGAGATCGAGTGGTCTCCAGAATCGAATTTGCTGCAAGACATCGGTCAACGCGAAGCCATGTATGCCGCAGGTGTTGTCGATAGCACGGAGAACGGCGATGCACGTTGGTTGCGCTTCAGCGGAGCGCTGCCCTCTACACAGCGACGACGTGGGTGCTACCGCCGCCGCGGTCGATGAGTGCGATCATGTCGGCGGGGTCGGACGTGATCAGGTAGCCGGCACGCGTTCGCACCGCCGCTTCCGCGACCACTGCGTCGACCGCCGACGCCTCAGTCCCTTGGCGCAGGCTCGCTGCCGCTCGCGTGCGCGGCATGGGAAGATGCTCGTCGAGGTCGAGGTGCTTGAGGATCCGGTTAACCGAAGCGTCGCGTGCGTCACCGGTCAGAGCTTCCACGGTCACCACGGATGGGACCAGCACTCGGCCGGCGCCTTGTCGGCGAAGCACTTCCATGACGGCGAGCAGGTCCCGTGGCGGAACACGTTTCGCCCACGCTTGCAGACCTGCGCCGTCGAGCACGACGGTGACGCTCACGACAGCGTGAACCCTGCGCGCTGCGCCATCTCGGCGATTTGGTGCTCGGTCGGGCGAACCTCGGGGTGCTCGGCGTAGATCGCATCGAGGCGCATGCCGATGATCAGTGCTTGCAAGGCCTCCTCGAGTGCACGCGTGGCGGCGATCGAGACGCTGTCGATGAGCCCGCGATCGGCCAGCAGCCGGAACGCATCCGCCAGGGGCGCAGGCAGCGTCACCGACACGGGCTTCGTCGTTGCCCCTCGACGCGCGGCAGCCAGAGCCTCGGCCAACTCGTCCATGAGCCCGATGTCCACTCTCACCTCCAGCGCTATCGTATGGTTCATACGATACCGCATCGGCACACCTGCGGTTTCGGCTGGTACGGGATAGATGCTTGCAGACGTTGAACCACGCTGGGACGGTCGGGAGCAGCGTGTCGCCGTGCACGCGGCCGAGCCGGTTCTGCCGGGCAGGAAGGGTGGCCTCGTCTTGGCATCTCACGCCACCAGGTACTGCATCAGGATTGTCGCCTCGGCCTGCACGGCTGCAGCGTCGCCGGGCCGGCCGAGGCGCTCGTACAGCGCGGCGGCCTGCACACACTCCTGGTATTCGGCGCGGACGACGGCCATGAGTTGCTGGTCATCGAGTTCGCGACGTGCCACGTCGGCGGACCGTCCAACGACGGGTTTGTCGTCGACTTCCGTGAGCGGCACTGCCTGGGCGTTGTCAATCGCAGCGAGCGTGGGCGGAGCACCGAAACGGCAACACGGTCCCGGGCGCGCATCGCCCTCGTGAGGCCGGTCTGCAACCGGATGCGGAGTGGGTCCGCGTCGTCATCCCCGTGGGCTGCAGGGGTGGGCAGCATCGCCTTCACGTCGTCCAGGCCCACCCCGGGTCGTCACGATCGAGCAGTGACGTCGTCCCGGCCGGAAGATTCGCAGCCGTCACCATGTCGAACTCGGAGAGCGGCGCGAACTAGGCATCGGCGGTGAACGGCTCACCCGGTGGTGAGTTCGGGAACTGCGAAAGCGCCGCCACGAACGGAGCCGCGGTGGTCAGTTCCGACTCGATGCGTGAATGCTGCCGAACGGGCGTGAATGCTGCCGAACGGGTGCACCTGTCTGCATCGCGACCTCGATGGCCATGCTAGGCGTGTCCGGGCTCCCGAAGACCTTGGCGATACCCAGGGCGAGGGCAGATGGGTGGCCCGGTGACCTCCCGAGCTGCCCCGTGACGGACGTCGGCTCAACCTCGCGCCTGCGCAGACCGTAGACCGTCATCGCGTCGCGCAGGTACGCCACCAGGGCGTCATTGCTCTGGCCGATGTCGGCCGTGAAGCGCTTGTCGTCGATGTATATCTGCGCGAGGCCGCGATAGGCCTCGGCGTTGGCGTCCAGAACAGGCTGGTGACCTCGTGGTGCAGGTGGACCAGCTCCTGAACGCGGTCGTCGTCGATCGGCACGCCGGCGGCGAGCAGCGGCGCCAGGCCTTCGTGCACCCGGCTGTACCCGGTGCGGGCCTTGTCGGCGTCGGCGGGCGACCAGCCCTTCATCCGCTGGTACGACGCGTCGACTGCGTCGTCGCCCCACCGCTGGCGTGCCTCGCTTCGTACGGGTTGTGCTCGAAGCCCTCGAACACAAATTTGCTGCGGGCATCTCTCCTCCTTCCTGAACGCCGTCGATCGTGCGGTCGATGGTGTGCACCAGGCGCCGCAGCCGCTCCTGCTCCCGACGAGCCAGCGACGGAAGCGTCGCAAGACCGCGACCGCGCCGTCCGCGGCTGTCGCGTTTCGGGGATCTCTGCGACCGACCGCAGGCCCAGTCCCAGGTTCTGCATGAGCAGGATCTGCTGGAGCCGCAGGAGCTGCTCCTGCTCGTAGTGGCGCCAGCCGTTGCCGGCAACCCAAGCCGGGGCGAGCAGGCCGATGGCGTCGTAGTGGCACAGCGTCCGGGGGCTCACCCCCGAGATCCGCGCCAGCCCGGCGATCGACCAACTCACGTCGCGCACCCTTCGACGCGTCATCGTGGGCGGGACCGTCCGGCCCGCCGCTCACGGGTACGCGTTGACGTCGCGTCAACCTCAACCCCGTTTCTTCTCGGACCCCCAAGGGAGGACAACCGTGCTTGACGAGGCGGATGCCCGGCCGGAGTCCATGCTGAGTCGATACCGCACAGTCGGATCCGGACGCTGCGGTGGTCTTCTACAGGGATCTGCTCGGTGGCGGTTCGAAGGCCGCTTGCCCGCCGACCCACCCGGCGGGTACCTCGTCGCCAAGCTCCGGGGCCGCGACGGGGCCGCGGTTGGATCCCAACGCGATGAAGCGGCCGCGACACCGGTGTGAAACAGCCACATCTCGGTCGAGAGCGCCGACGACGCGGCCGCCAAGGTGAGGGGCGCCGGGGAAGCGCGCGGGCCGAGGACCAGTATCCCGTCACTCGGCCGCGTGGTGTGCAGCCAGAACCTGTTCGAGGCCGTCGCGGATGGTCTCGAGCTGTTTTCGCCGTAGATGGCTGGAGAAGTGCTCCTCGATGCCGGCCAGGTAGACCGGAGCCGCCGTACGCAGGGCCTTGCGCCCCCGGTCGGTGATGGCGGCGAACGTGGCTCGACGGTCGGCCGGGTCGGGGAGCTTGTCGACCATCCCGGCGCCGACCATCTCGTCGACCAGCCGGCTGACCCGGGTGCGGCTGAGCACAACACGCTCGGCGAGCGGCTGCATCCGCAGGCGGCGCTCGTCTGCGGCGTTGAGCTCGAGCAGCACGTCGTACCACGACAACGGCAGACCGGTCTGCGCCTCCACCGCCCGCTCCAGGCGCCGGACGACAGTCGCGTGCGTGCGCAGGAACGCCGACCACGCGGCGACGCCGAGGTCGACGGTCTTCGCCTGAGGGAGAGATTTCTCCGCGGGCTTCATGGGGTGATCCTAACTGGGAATAGCGTGCACGCGCACCTAGTTGTAAGATGCGTGCGGACGCACATGTATTGCGCCCGGTACGTCCGGTACCACCGAGAGGGAGAGGGAACCGACATGGCAACCGTGATCACCCGCGAGGAGGTGGCTGCCAGGATCGACGACGGGAACGTGACCGTGGTCGAGGCGCTGCCCCCCATGTACTACGAGGACGCGCACCTGCCGGGAGCGCTGATCCTGCCGCACGACCAGGTGGACGAGCTGGCTCCGTCTCTGCTCCCTGACAAGGATGCCGAGATCGTCGTCTACTGCTCGAACACCGCCTGCCCGAACTCCACGATCGCCGCGGCGCGGCTCACCCATCTGGGCTACACCCACGTCTTCGACTACGAGGCCGGGAAGCAGGACTGGATGGAGGCGGGTCTGCCTACCGAGACGGGCCAGCCGGCTGCGACAGGCAGGGGCTGACCATGCAGGTCCCACTCGCCACCTCAACGGCATTCCCGGGGACGGCACTACGACCGTTGACCTCTCCGGCCGAGAGGTGCTGCTCACACGGATCGACGGCCAAGCCCGCGCGATCATGAAGGTCTGCTTGCACCTCGGCGGCCCGCTCGAACGGGACGGCGACGAGCTCGTGTGCTCCTGGCGCAACGCCAGATCGTCGCTCGACGGCGGCAGCAAGCTCGCAGGACCCGGGCACCCGGACCTGCCGCTGCTGCACCTCCCCATCAAGGTCATCGACGGCGTCGTCAACTACGTCCACAAGGACTGACGGCCTTTCCCCGCGGCCCTCCACCGAACTCCGCGAGTCGAGGGCGGGTGCCGGGTCCGAACGGGTCTGTCACTCGCCGCATCGGGCCGGACATGCCATTCGTGCCCGACAGGCCAGACCTGTCGGCCGACAGTGCGGGCAACGCGCTCGCCGGCATGCGTCAGACCACCGCACTGCCCGAACTGGCGACTCGGTCGGATGGGTGACGGGGCTTTCTCGGAGGTGAGTGAAGGCGCCATCACCGCCGAGTAGTCCCATGCTCAGGCAGCTCGACGGTTTGATCTGCGCCTGGAAGGCGTCCGGCCGGGACCGTGGAGGGGAGTGGGACCAGGTTGCCTGGGGTCTCCCTGGCCTTCGGCGCCGCGGTCGTGGTCGCCTGGGCATGGATCTCCGTGGTCTGCACACGGACCCGCCGCGAGCCCGCGCCGTGACCGATGATCAACGCCCTCACGGCCACCACCCCAGGAGGATCGACATGCGATTCCGCGCCACCGTCCAGCAGAGCGGCAAGACCGCGACCGGCATCCAGGTTCCCGAGGAGGTCGTCGAGGCCCTCGGGTCGGGCAAGCGGCCCGCGGTCAAGGTCACGATCAACGGCTACACGTACCGCAGCACCGTGGCGGTCATGGGCGGCGTCTACATGGTCGGCGTCAGTGCTGAGAACCGCGCCGGCTCCGGGGTCGCCGGGGGCGAGGAGGTGGACATCGACATGGAGCTCGACACCGCCCCGCGCGAGGTGACCGTGCCGGCCGACCTCGCCGCCGCCCTTGATGCCGAGCAGGAAGCCCGGCGCACGTTCGACGGCCTGTCGTACAGCAACAAGTCATGGCACGTGCTGCAGGTCAACGGAGCCAAGACCGAGGAGACGCGGCAGCGCCGCATCGCCAAGTCGGTCGACCGCCTGAAGGAGGGCCGCCCCCGTTGAGCGGTTCGGGCGGCGTTCGCCCAACCGCTCCAGGGACTCCGGAGGGACGGGCGTCAGCAGTACTCGTACGGGTCGTAGGTGGTGCCGAAGCTCTCGCTGCCGACGGCGGACGGTGTCCCAGTAGGCGTGACGCGCTTCGATGTTGAGCGTCATGAACGCGCACGTCAGTTCGCTCTTGAAGCGGGTGGGAGGTCCGAACTGCGCGATCCCGGTGTGGGCGAGCGTCTCGCCGACCACGCCGTGCTCCGGGTCGGGCGTGATCGCGCCCCAGCCGGCCTGCGCCCATGGCGCGACGTCGTTGATGGGGACGGCGGTCAGGTCCTCCTCGATGTTCTGCAAGGGGTCGTACTCGGCGGTCGTCGGGTAGTACGCGCCCTCCTCCAGCGCGCAACGGAGGTCCCAGTTCGTGAGGCCGCCGCCGGCCAGGCCGCTCGCGCGCTTGCGTTCGACCATCAGCGGCATGCCGCCGCCCCGCGGCTCCGTGGCGATGCCTCCGGTGTGGCCGGTGGCGCGCCGCGCTTCGAGGAGCACTGCGGAGAAGGTCCCCGCGCTGCGGGGCGTCGCGAAGCTGGTCCCGGACACCGACCGGGTGCCGGACTCGCAGTCGTGGCAGTAGGGCAGATCCTGGGTGAAGTCACCGACGAAGTCCGGCAGCGAACCCGACAGCGCCTCGCGGCCCTCGCTGGTGTCCTCGTGGTAGCCGGCGATGCCGATGCTCCATCACGGTCCCGACGTGCCGTCCGGCGGGTAGGCGGCCGGCGAGTTGTCGGCGGCGCCGAAGTGCTGCTTGCCGAGCTCGACCACGCCGGTGTAGCTGTCCTGGAGGTGGAACGGGATCGGGGGGCTGCCCGGGTACTCGTAGCTGGTGCTGACGATGTCGACCGCCGGGTGCGTGAAGGCCCACGTCTCCGCGTCGGCGTTGACCCCCTCGACCAGCACGACGATCGCCTCGGGGTTCGCCTTCAGCACCGCGGCTGTCGTGCCCACGCCGTGGGTGTCGCCGGAGTCGTCCGGGAGGATCGGCCGGGTCGTGGCGGGGTCCATGGACACGCCGATGACGTTCGTGCCCTCGAACCAGTACGGCCGGCCAGGCTCGATCGCGTCGAACTTCGCCTCGTCGGCGGCGTAGTCCGCCGTGAAGTTCCCCGTTCGGGGCAGGCTAATCACGTGCTCGTCGCCGATGCCGAACTCGGCGAGGACGGACGGCGTGACGCTGGTCGGAGACGCCTGGAAGAACTCGTGTTAGGGGTTCGTCGACGAGTCGATGACCGCGACGACCACGCGGGTGGAGGCGGGGGTCTGCGCCGAGGACGCTCCGGCGAGCGGCACGACGGTCAGCGCGAGTGCGAGGGAGACGGCGGCGAGGGCACGCAGCGTGAGGGGGCGCGGGACGGCGATGTCGGTCAAGGCAGCACGCTCCTGATGGTCGGCGGGTCTGGGATCGCCAGACGGTCCTGATCCACGCGCGACCGGGGGCGGCACACCCCCTGCCGGTCGGCGCCGGAACTCGCCGTACTGGAGATCCGGGCGCAGGTCACCTACGCCCCGCGCGGGGCTCGCGACGCTGCGGAGCGAGTGGGGCGAGGCGCTGCGGCTGGCGGACGAGGCGTTCGACGTTCACCCCGACGCGTTTTCCCGCCGAGTGACGGCGAGGAGCTGCTCGCGCTCGGGTACGGGATCACCAACGTCGTGGATCGCGCGACCGCGACGGCCGCCGAGATCGCCGACGACGAGCTCCGCGCCGCCGCGCCGGCCCTTGTCGCGAAGGTCATCCGCCTGCGACCGACCGCGGTGGCGTTCCTCGGGCTGACCGCCTACCGGGTCGCCTTCGGGGGGCTGCGGGCCGCCGTGGGACCGCAGCCGGAGCCCATGGGCAGCAGCCGTGTGTGGCTGCTGCCGAACTGCAGCGGGCTGAACGCCCTACCAGTTGCCGGACCTCGTCCGCCTCTACGGCGCCCTGCGCGCCGGCCTCGGCTCGCACCGGTGAAGCCCGGCCAGCAGATCAGGAATGGTTCCTGCGGTGGACCGCAGGAGCCACTCCTGGTCTCCCGCGGCCCGCCGTCGGCCCGGGCGGGTCGCTACCGGCGGGGCGTGACCGCGCGGGCGGCGGACGGGAGGCTGTTGCCGACCCCGTTGATGGCCACGACGCGCAGCTCGTAGACCTGGCCGTTCACCAGTCCCCAGACGGTCGCGCGGCGTTGGGTCGCGGCGACCCACATGGTCTTGCCGCCGGGTGAGGCGGTCACGCGGTAGCCGCTGATCGGAAGACCACCGGTCGAGGCCGGAGCCGACCACGTGAGGGTTGCGGAGCCGTTGCCGGGGGTGGCGGTCCCCGGCGCCGGTGCGCCGGGGACGGCGGCCGCGAGCACCCGGTTGGACAGCGCCGAAGGCTGGCCGGCGCCGACGCGGTTCAGCGCGGTCACCCGCAGCCCGTACTTCGTCCCGTTCCTCAGACCGGTGACGGTCGCGGTCCGGGCCGCCGCGTCGACGGTGACGGTGGCGCCGCCGGGGTCGGCGGTGACCCGGTAGCCGGTGATCGGGGTGCCGCCGTCGGTGACGGGCGGGGTCCACGAGACGGAGACCGAGCGGTCGCCGCGGACGGCGCTGCCCGCCAGGCTCGGCCTGCCCGGGGCACCGGCGGGGACGAGCTCCGCCGACGGTGCGGAGGCCGGGCTGTTGCCCGTGACGCCGGTCGCGGCGACGGTGAGGCGGTACGCCGTGCCGTTCACCAGCCCGGTGACAGTCGCATCCCGGGCGATCGCTGCCGTCATGACCCGCTGGCCCGAGGGCTGGGCGGTCACGACGTAGCCGGTCGGCGGCGCGGTCGCGCTGTCCGCCGGGGGCGTCCAGGTGACCGTCGCGGAGCCGTCGGCGGCGGTCCCGCCGGTGATCGTGGGGCTGGTCGGCGGGGTGACGGGCTGCGGGCCGGCGACCCCTGTTATCCACGGTGCATTGGCGAGGGTGGTGTAGGCGCGGTAGGAGCTGGCGGAGGAGTCGACGCGCCAGTCGAACTCATAGTTGATGTCGAAGGCGACGACCGCGGAGATGCCGGGCAGTTCGTGTTCAAGCGCCCAGGCGATCTGGCCGTACCAGGCGGCCTTCTCGCCCGGGCTGCGCTCCTGGACGCCGAACTCGGCGACCATCATCGGCTTGTCGTGGGCCAGCCCGAAGCTGTGGAAGTTGCGGAAGATCTGGCCGAAGTCCCGCCAGTCGTCCCCGGCGCGACCCGGTGCCCAGTTGTAGCCGTCGGCGCAGACCCAGTCGACCTGGCTGTCGCCGGGGTACCACGCGCCGGCCCCGCCGTTGTCGAAGGCCCAGTCGTTCGGGCACCACACGAAGGCGGCGTTCGTCGCGCCGCGCTCGGAGAAGATTCGGCGGATGCGGTTCCAGGCGGCCTTGTACTCGGTCGGCGACACGGCCCGGTCGGCGTTCATCTTGCCGTCCATCTCCCAGAACCACCGCAGGAACAGCGGGGAGCCGTAGGCGGCCACCGCGTCGGCGCGCTCGCGGATGTAGGTGTCGTACCGGCCGGCGTTGACATCGGTGGTCTTGGGCCCAGCCCAGGACACCAGCGGGATGCGGCCGTTGTCGCGGTGCCATTCCTCGCGCCACGTGGGGAACGTCGTCCCCCACTTGTAGTACCAGTGCGCGATGTCCAGGCGCTGCCCCATGTCGGCCTCGCGCTGGTTGACGATGGCCTGCTGCGACGCCTTGTCCCAGGTCGCGGTCCGCGGAGCCGCGTAGGCGCCGAAGAGCACGCCCTGCTCCGGCGCGTACATCCCGGTCGGGCGCACCGGCGCGGCGGCCGCGGCCGTCGGCGCCAGGGCCGGCACCAGGGTCCCCAGCAGGAGGACGGCGACGAGGGCGCCGACGGCACGGGCGAGACGCGGGGCGAGCGAGTGCAGGGAAGCGGGCATGGCGGGGCCTCCGGGAGCGGGGTTTTCGAGGCGGATCGGGGCGTGCCCTTGAGTTTCGGAAGCCCGACGGGCGGCCTTGAGCGCCGAATTCCGGGGCGCCTCTCGACAGACGGTGCGTCGGCGGCTTCAATGCGAGCTTCAGGGGGCAGCGGCACGGGGAGCAGGTCCATGAGGGAAGAGCCGGTCGTCCCGCTCGGGCGCCGCGCGTTCGTCGGCCGGGTAGCGGGTCTCGCCGCTGCCGCGCTGGCCGCGCCGTTGCGCCTGCTCTCCGCCCGCGACCCCGCCGAAGCGGCGCCGACAACGCTGACCCGTGTCGACGCGCTGCCGACGACGCTGACGAGGACCTGGCTCGGCCCGACGTACTGGGCGAACCGCCTGCAGGACTGGCGGCTCGCCGCCGGTCGCCTCGAGTGCCTGGCCGGAGGGGCCGAGGACGCCGGCCGCACCGTCGCCGTGCTGACCCGCGAAGTCGTGCCAGGGCCGGCGTCGGGCAGCCTGAGCGTCCGGACGGGGACGGTCGCCGGCGGCCCGGGCTTCTCGGGCTTCCTGGTCGGTGCCGGCGCGGGTCTGCTGGACCACCGCGCCGCGGCCCTGGTCCAGGGGGCGTCCGGCACCGGTGGGGGACTGTTCTGCGTCTACACCAGCGACGGGATCGCCGCGTTCTGCGAGCACACCGACGAGGCGGACCAGTTCGCCTACGCGCGCCTGCCGGCCCGCGACACCTCGCCGCAGCCGCGCGTGGCCCGCAGCACCGGCGAGGACCTCGAGCTGCGGCTCGACATCGCGCCCACCGCCGACGGGTCCTTCTCGCTGACGCTGACGGTCACCGACATGGTGACCGGGCGGGTGCGCGCCTCGGCGGTGCGGTCGGGCGTGGCGGACGCTCAGCTGCGCGGCGGGATCGCGCTGGTGTCATCACCCAGACCTGGGGCGGGCGGCGGACGGTACTGGCTGAAGCAGCTGCGGACCGGCGGCGGGAAGATCGCCGCCCGACCGGACCGGGCCGTCGGGCCGGTCCTCGGCTGCCTCTACTCGGTGAACGGCCCGGTGCTGAAGCTGACCGCGCAGTTCTTCCCGCTCGGTTCCGGCGAGCCCGCGACGGCCGATCTGGAGGTCCGCGACGCCGGCGGCTGGCGCAGGGTCGCCACCGCGGCGATCGGGGCCGGCCACGCGGCCCTGTTCCGCGTGGAGGGCTGGGACCGGTCGGTGGCGCGCGACTACCGGGTGGTCCACGCGCGCGGCACCGCGCGCGAGAGCCGCTACGCCGGGACGATCGCCCGCGACCCTGCCGGCGGGCTCACCATCGGCGTGCTGTCCTGCATGATCCACGCCAACCGGCTGCTCGACCGGGCCAGCAGCGGTGCGCCGCGGATCCCCGGCGAGCGGCGGGCGGGCCTGTACACCGGGCGCAACCTCTACTTCCCGTACGCGCGGCTGCTCGCCAACCTCTCCCGGCAGCGGCCTGACCTGCTCGTCGCTCTCGGCGACCAGTTCTACGAGCACCGGCCCACGCGCTACGTCGGCGGCGGCGCGCCGACGCTCGACTTCCTCGGCCGGTACTACCTGTGGCTGTGGTCGGTCGCCGGGCTCACCCGGCGGACGCCGTCGATCGTGCTGGTCGACGACCACGACGTCCTCCAGCCGAACCTCTGGGGCCACGAGGGCCGCCCCGCACCCGGTGGCAAAGCCAACCTCGGCGGCTACGTCCGCGACGCCGCAATGGTCAACCTCATCCAGCGCGTGCAGTGCGGCCACAACCCCGACCCCTACGACGCCACGCCCGTGCGGCAGGGGATCACCGTCAACTACGGCGCCTTCGTCTACGGCGGGGTGTCGTTCGCCATGCTCGAGGATCGCAAGTTCAAGACCGGCGACGGCGACGGACGGGACGCGTCCGGGACGCCCTTCCCCCAGAGCGCGCTGGAGCTGCTCGGCGAGCGCCAGGAGCAGTTCCTGCAGGCGTGGGCGGCGAACGGGTCACGCCGGCCGCGGATCTGCCTGACCCAGACGCTCTTCGCGAACCTCGCGACCACCCCTGCCGGGCTGCCCAAGGTGGACCGCGACTCGAACGGCTACCCCCCCGGCGGACGCCGGCGTGCCGTCCGGCTGCTCAAGCAGGCGCGGGCTCTGATCGTCTCCGGCGACCAGCACACCGCGAGCGTCGTCCGGCACGGGGTCGACGGCGCCGACGATGGGCCGGTGCAGTTCGGCGGCCCCGCCGCCGGCGCGGCCTGGCAGCGCTGGTTCGAGCCGAAGGGCACGCTCCCCGACGGAGGTCCACACCCCCACACCGGCCTGTACACCGACCCGTTCGGCAACCGCCTGCGCGTCCTCGCGGTCGCGAACCCCCGCGTGAGCTTCGCGAGGTACCGCTCCTACTACCCGGACGGCGGGCAGGACCTGGCCGACCCCGGCCTCAAGCGCGAGGGGTACGGGATCGTCCGCGTGGACCACGCCGCCCAGCGCTTCGTCCTGGAGTGCTGGCCCGGCGACGTCGACCCGACCAGGGACGGCGCGGCGCAGTACGCCGGGTGGCCGTACGTGCTGCCGTTCTCGCAGGCCTGACCCGCGGGTGCCCCGAGGGGCGCGTCAGTGGCCGCGGTCGATCCACTCCTGGAGGTGCGGCGCTTCCGCGCCGATGGTCGTGGTGGGCCCGTGGCCGGTGTGGACGACGGTCTCGGGCGGGAGCGTCAGGAGCCGGTCGCGGATCGAGGCGACGATCGTCGGGAAGTCCGAGTACGACCGCCCGGTCGCGCCCGGCCCGCCCTGGAACAGCGTGTCGCCGGAGAACAGCCGGTTGCCGCCGTCGTACAGGCTCACGCCGCCGGGCGAATGGCCTGGGGTGTGGATCACGGTCAGCCGGGAGCCGCCGGCCGCGACGACCGTCCCGTCGGCGAGGCCGAGGTCGGGTGCGCGGTCAGGGTGGACCGCGTCCCAGAGCATGCGGTCGTCGGCGTGCAGCGCGATCGGGGCGCCGGTGCGGTCGGCGAGCTCCACCGCGGCGTTGATGTGGTCATTGTGACCGTGCGTGCACACGATCGCGGTGACGCGCCGGCCGCCGACCCCGTCGAGGATGGCGTCCGCGTCGTGGGCGGCGTCGACGACAAGGACCTCCTCGTCGTCCCCGGCGAGCCAGACGTTGTTCTCCACGTCGAAGTCCTGACCGTCGAGGGAGAACACCCCGGCCGTCGTGACGAGGTCCACGCGGCTCACAGCACGACCACCGAGCGGAGCACCTCGCCGCGCTGCATCTTGCCGAAGGCCGCTTCGACGTCGCCGATGCCGATCGTCTCGGACACGAACGCGTCGAGGTCGAGCTGGCCTCGGAGGTAGGCGTCGATCAGCAGCGGGAAGTCCCGCGACGGCAGGCAGTCGCCGTACCACGACGACTTCAGGGCCCCCCCACGGCCGAACAGCTCGATGAACGGCAGGTCGATGCGCATCGACGGGTCGGGAACGCCGACGAGCACGACGCGGCCCGCGAGGTCGCGGGCGTAGAACGCCTGCTCGTAGGTCTCGGGGCGCCCCACCGCCTCGATCGCGACGTCGACGCCGAACCCGCCGGTCAGGTCGCGGATGGCCTCGACCGGGTCGCCCGCGGTCGCGTCGACCGTGTCCGTCGCACCGAACCCGCGCGCCATTTCGAGCTTGCGCGGGTCGATGTCGACGGCGATGACCTTGGAGGCGCCGGCCATCGTGGCACCCGCGATGGCGGCGTCGCCGACGCCGCCGCACCCGAAGACGGCGACCGTCTCGCCGCGCTGCACCCCGCCGGTGTTGACGGCGGCACCCCAGCCGGCCATGACCCCGCAGCCCAGCAGGCCGGCGACCTCGGGCCGTGCCCGCGGGTCGACCTTCACCGCCCCGCCGGCGCCGATGAGGGTCAGCTCCGTGAAGGCGCCGATGCCGAGGGCGGGGGTCAGCGGGGTCCCGTCCGCCAGCGTGAGCGGCTGGGCCTCGTGCCGGCTGTCGAAGCAGTACCAGGGCCGGCCCCGGCGGCAGGATCGGCACTGCCCGCAGGGCGCCCGCCAGGCGAGCACGACGTAGTCGCCGGGCTCGAGGTCGGAAACGGCCTCGCCGACCTGCTCGACGACGCCGGCGGCCTCGTGGCCGAGCAGGAAGGGGAAGTCGTCGTTGATCGCGCCCTCGCGGTAGTGCAGGTCCGTGTGGCAGACGCCCGACGCCTGCACGCGGACGAGCGCCTCGCCGGGCCCCGGATCGGGCACGACGACGTCGAGCAGTTCGACCGGCTCGCCCTTCGCGCGGGCGACCACGCCTTTCGTCTCGTGGGGCACTTCGCGACCTTCCGTCGGGTGGGAGCTCGGCGGGGCACCGTAGCGCGCGCCCGGCCGCCCTGGAAGTTCGGCCGGCCGCTTGCCATCGGGTGCGCGGTGGCTCAGGCTTGCAAGAGGACAGGCGAGGAGTCACGGCGATGAAGGTCACGAGCAGGTTCGGCACGGCGGTCGTCGCCGGTCTCGTCGCGGCGGCCGTCGCGCAGCAGCTGGGGCGGCCGGCAGGGGAGCGGGACTGGCACGGGCGCGTCGGCGGGATCGTCCCCTACGACTTCCGGCCGCCGACGGTCCGCCGCTTCCGGCGGGCATGGTTCAACCCCGACGACCCGCGGCTGTTCACCGAGCGCGACTTCGGCGTCGGGTGGGCACTCAACCTCGGCGCCCTGCAGCGCCGGCTGCAGCGGGCCTGAGAGGGGAATCGCCGAGGCTCGTCCGAGGCGATTCTCAGGACCTCGGTGGTGGCGGCCGCGCAGCGACCGCCATTGGGCGCGGAGAGGGTCAGGGGCGACGGCCGCCGGCGCACCGCCCGGCGACGGGAACCCGCCCTCCATTCGCCGTGCCGGTCCGCAACACGTGCGCGGCCGTACAGCTTTCACCGGTTTCTCATGAAAGGAAGGTAGAAAGCGCGCGTTCCTCCGTCCCTCCGCCGGAAAGGCCGGGCATGCAGACCCAATCCCACCCCTCACCGGAGAGCAGTTCGAGCCTGCAGTGGATGCCGGATGTGCACGTCGACGGGGCCTGCTACCAGCGGGCGGTCGCGCAGACGGAGTGGATCAGGCCCGGGAACGACCTCGGGGCGGTCATGGTCGAGCACCTGGGGGCGTCGCTGCAACCCGGCGACGTCGTCATCGTGAGCGAGAAGGCGGTGATCATCTCCAATGGACTGGGTGTGCCCGTCGAACAGGTGAAGGGGCGGCTGGCCCGGTGGCTCGCGGCGGCGGTCCGCCCCACCGAGGGATCGAGGGGCCTCAGCATCCCCGAGAGGATGGCGTGCGTGCTGCAGGAGGCGGGCGTCGTCCGGATCCTCGCGGCGACGCTGGTCGCCGGCCTGACCCGGCCGCTGGGCATCCGCGGGGGCTTCTACGTGGTGGCCGGGAGGGCGGCGCGGGCGATGGACGGCATGCGGCCGCCATTCGAGCATCTGCTCCTGCCGTCGCTGCCGCCCGCTCTGGCGACCGAGATCGCCCGGGACCTCGCCGACCGCGTCGGCGCGCCGATGACCGGTCGGGGCGGCGCGCGGGTGGCCCGGTTCAGGGACTCGTGGTCGGGACGTCGGGGCCGACGTGGCGCTGCAGGGCGGCCAGGCACGCGGGACGCCAGTCGGAGCGGGGCGCGCACGGGGCCGCTAGATCCAGCCGGGGCGGATCCAGATCCGCAGGTCCCACGCGGCCTTGGACACCTCGAGGCCGGACAGGACGGGGTACCAGAAGACGAACCCGGCGACCGCCACGACCGCCACCGCCGCCGGCACCCAGCGCAGGCCGCGGACGCCCATCGCCCGGCCGGCGGCGTCGGCCAGCGCCAGGCAGATGAAGGGCACCGCCGGGGTCATGTAGAACAGGAAGACCGCCCGCGGGCTGGTCAGCCACGGGAGGTAGTGCAGCAGCAGGAACGTCAGGATGATCGCCGCCGTCGCGTCACGGTGGCGGACCGCGAACCAGGCCAGGATCAGGTAGGCGGGCACCGCCATCCACCAGATCATCGGGTTGCCGATGCCGAGGATCTCCGCGATGTTCGACTCCGCCACGGCGCACTCCTCGCCGGCGGCGACGTCCTCGGGCGTGCAGTTCTCGTAGTAGTAGGCCACCGGGCGCAGCAGCAGCGGCCAGCTGCTGGCGGTCGCGCGGTAGGGATGGTCGGCGTCGAGGTCCCGGTGGAACCGGAAGATCTTGCCCTGCTCCTCCCACCAGTCGCCCGCCATGCGCGCGACCTGGCCCGACACGGTCGTGGGGCACCCCTCCTCGGGGCAGTCCCGCTTTCCCGGCTCGGTGTGCTCGAAGCCGGCGAACCAGGTCGCGTAGCTCACGACGTACACCGCCGCGGGCACCGCGACCAGCGTCAGCAGGCCGCTCGCGACGATCCGCCACGGTTGGGCGAACAGCCGGCCGGTGATCCGCTTCCGCCAGGCGAGGTCGCTGCCCAGGACGAACAGCCCCGCCGCGGCGATCGCGAGAAGGGCGGAGACCTTCGTCGCGAGGGCCAGCCCGAACGCCAGGCCGGCGAGCCAGCGGAAGGCGCGCGAGCGGTGGGGGAGGCCAGGGGGCCGCTCGCCCTCCGGGAAGGGCTCGCCGGCCGCCCGCACGCCGGCCCACTGCCGGTCGCGGTCGACGAGCAGGAGCCAGAACCCGACCAGGGTCCAGAACCCGAGGAAGACGTCGAGCATCGCGATGCGGCTCATCGTGAACGCGAGCCCGTCGACGGCGAGCAGCAGCGCGCCGAGCGCGGCGACGCCCCGCCGGCGGAACAGCCGCAACCCCGCCAGGTAGCACACCCCGACGCTGAGCGTCCCGAACAGCGCCGCCGCCGAGCGGCGGGCGAACGACTCGGCCTCCTCACGCCGCTCCGCGGCCGCGTACGACTGCGCCTCCTCCTCGGTGAGCGCCGTCTCGTCGGAGTCGCGGTCGGTCGCATTGCAGCTGCTGGGCTCGATGACCACGTCCGCGTCCAGCGGCGCGCCGTCCGGGACGCCGAACAGCGCCAGCCCGCCGGCGATCAGCCACTTGCCGAGCGGCGGATGGACGACGAAGCCATCCTCCACCCCCTGCTGGCGCAGGTCCCTGGCGTCGTAGTAGTAGTAGGTCTCGTCGAAGTAGCAGCGGTCCGGATCGCCCAGGCGGTAGAACCGCAGCGTGCCCGCGACCGCCATCAGCACGAGGGGCAGCAGGATCGCCAGCGCCGTCAACCGGGTGCGCGCCGACGCCGGGGCCTGGGAGCCAGCGGGGGACGGCTCCGGGTCGGCGCTGACCCGGTCGCTGGTGTCGATGGCCATGGCCGCGCAGTGTACGAAAGGCGCCTCCGCATGACGGCTGGACCCGGACGTCTCGTCCTGGTCGCGACCCCGATCGGCAACCTCGCCGACCTCTCCCCGAGGGCGGTGCGGGCGCTCGCCGACGCCGACGTCGTGGCTGCCGAGGACACGCGCCACACGCGCGTACTGCTCGACCACGCGGGCGTGCGGGTGCCGCTCGTCAGCTACCACGACCACAACGAGGACAGCCGGACGGGGCCGCTGCTGGACCGGGTCGCGGCCGGCGAGACCGTCGCCGTGGTGACCGACGCCGGCACCCCCGGCCTCGCCGATCCCGGCTTCCGGCTCGTCCGCGAGGCGGTCGAGCGTGGGCTGGCCGTCGAGGCGGTGCCCGGGCCGGCGGCGGCCCTCCAGGCACTGGTCCTGTCGGGCCTGCCGATGGACCGCTTCGCCTTCGAGGGCTTCCTGCCGCGCAGAGCCGGGCCGCGCGAGCGCCGGCTGGGCGAGCTGGCGGAGGACCCGCGGACGCTGGTGTTCTACGTCGCGCCGCACCGCGCCGTGGCGGACCTCGCGGCCATGGCCGCCGCGTTCGGCCCGCGGCCGGCCGCGCTCGCGCGCGAGCTCACGAAGCTCCACGAGGAGGTGTGGCG
>JACCXR010000156.1 GCA_013696915.1 Euzebyaceae bacterium | reverse complement strand
GAGGCCGATGCGCCGGACGAGTGACGCGTGCGTGCGCCGGCGGGCCGCTACCGCGTGGCCTCCGGCCGCCCAGCAGCCGCGCGATGCCGCGATCCCTTGCCGCGCGGGACCCCAGCGCCTAGGTTCGGGCGTGCCGACCCCCACGAGGACCGAGCCGACGCCGATGGCCGCCAGTATCGAGGATGTCGCCGCCAGGGCCGGAGTCTCCGTCGCGACCGTCAGCCGGGCGCTGCGGGGGCTCCCGAACGTGGCGCCCACCACGCGCGGGCGCGTCCTCGAAGCGGCGCAGGTCCTCGACTACGTCACCAACCCCACGGCGTCGCGGCTGGCAGTCGGCCGGACCTTCACGATCGGCATGGTGGTCCCGCTGTTCACGCAGTGGTTCTTCACGCAGGTCGTCGCCGGGGCAGAGGCCGTGCTCGCCACCGCCGGCTACGACGTGCTGCTCTACAACGTCTCCGGCGCCGACGGCCGCCGCCGCTTCCTCGACCGCATGCCGTTCCGCAAGCGCGTCGACGGCATCATCGTCGTCGACCTCCCCCTGGCCGAGGACGAACGCGTGACCCTTGCGGGGCTCGGGACCCCGGTGGTGACGGTCGGGCTGGTCACCTGCCACTTCCCGTCGGTGAGCATCGACAACGTGGCCGCAGCGACCACGGCGACGCGCCACCTGGTCAACCTCGGCCACGAGCGCCTGGCGCTGATCTCCGGGGTCCCCGACGACCCGCTGCGGTTCACGGCGCCGGTTGACCGCCGGACGGGGTGGCGGCAGGTGCTCGTCGAGAAGGGACTGGACACGCCGATGGAGCTGGACGTGCCGGGCCACTTCTCGCTCGCCGGCGGCGCGGAGGCGATGGGGCAGCTGCTCGCCCTCGACGACCCGCCCACCGGGGTCTTCGCCGAGTCCGACGAGATGGCCATCGGGGCGATGAAGGCCGCCCGCGAGCTCGGCGCGCGGGTCCCGGGCGACGTGTCGATCGTGGGGTTCGACGACCACGACGTCGCCGAGTTCTTCGGCCTGACGACGGTGGCGCAGCCGGTGCGCCAGCAGGGCGCGGTGGCCGCGGAGATGCTGCTGAAGGCGCTGGCCGCCGGCGCGGCGGACACTCCCGACCGGGTCGTCCTGCCGACCCGCCTGCGGGTGCGGTCGACGACCGGCTCGGTCCGGCCGTCCCGGCGGGAGCGCGACCTGGCGGCGCGGGCGTGACGGTGCGCTGGCGTGAGGGTGCGCGGGGGTGAGGGCGCGGTGCCGCGGTGGGACGATCCGTGCAAGCGCTTGCAGGACTCTTAAGGCGCGGGAGACTTCCCCGATGCCCCGAGCGCGGCCCGCGAGCGCGCGGGAGAACTCCACGCCGCGCCGGCCGCGCTGTGGGGGCCCACCGGTCGCCGGGGGGAGCGGCGGCGCCTGCCGCTGGCCGGGATCGGTGGGGGTCCTTGCGCCTCGGCGCCGCGCGCGGTCATGATGCCGGACGCTGGTGGCCAGCCTCGTGAACGGGAGCCACAGGTGGAGACGACGACGCCGCGGAAAAAGGACGTTGACTCACCTACGACCGCTGTGGTTGGCTGCAAGCGGTTTCAGGTGAAGGGTTCCGATCGAGCCGAACTGGAGGGCACCTTGACACACCGACGACGCAACCTTCGCCGCTGGGCGCCGATGATCGTGGTGCTCGCCCTCTTCTCGAGCGCGTGTCTCGGAGGCGGCGGCGAGGCAGAGAGCAACGAGGTCACCGTCTTCTCCTCCTTCACCGCCGACGAGGAGCAGCTCTTCCGCGAATCGTTCGCCGCTTGGGAGGAGGAGACCGGCAACACCGTGAACTACACCGGCTCCTCCGACTTCGACACGCTCGTGACGACCCGCGTCGAGGGCGGCGACCCGCCGGACATCGCGATCTTCCCGCAGCCGGGCGTCCTGCTCGACCTGGCCGGCCGCGGCAACATGAGGCCCCTCGGGGACGCCATCGACCTCGCGGCCATCGAGGGGACCCTGATCCCGGGCTTCCTCGACGCGGTGGAGCAGGACGGCGAGACCTGGGGCGTGCCGATGCGCATGGCGGTGAAGAGCATCGTCTGGTACCCGACGCCGGCGTTCGAGGAAGAGGGTTACAGCGTCCCGGAGACCTACGAGGATCTGCAGGCGCTGGAGGAGCAGATCCGCGCCGACGGCAACGTCCCCTGGTGTCTGGGGATGGAGAGCGGCGGCGCGACCGGGTGGGTGGCGACCGACTGGATCGAGGAGTTCATGCTGCGCGTGAACGGCCCCGAGGTCTACGACCAGTGGGTGAACCACGAGATCCCGTTCGACGATCCGCAGGTCGTGGCCGCGGGTGAGGCGTTCGAGGAGCTGTGGTCGACCGAGGGCAACGTGCTCGGCGGCGCGCAGGGCATCATCAACAGCGGGTTCGGCGAGTCCGGCAACCCGATGTTCGACGACCCGCCGGGCTGCTTCATGCACCGGCAGGGCAACTTCATCACCGGCTTCTTCCCCGAGGACGTCCAGGAGAGCCTCGACGACCGGGTCGGGACGTTCTACCTCCCGCCGATCACCGACGGGGGGTTCGAGGGCAGCCCCGTGCTCGGTGGCGGCGACCTCGCCGCCCGCATCGACACCGAGAACCCCGTGGCCGACGAGTTCCTCCAGTTCCTCGCCTCGGCGGAGTTCGGGGGGCCGTGGGCCGAGGCCGGCGGCTGGCTGTCCCCGCACACGACCTTCGACGCGTCGCTGTACCCCGACGAGACGACCCGCAACGTCTACCAGCTCGCCGCCGACGCGGACGTGTTCCGCTTCGACGGCTCGGACCTCATGCCCGGCCCGGTCGGCGCCGGCTCGTTCTGGACCCAGATGGTCAACTGGATCAACGGTCAGGAGGACCTCGAGAGCGCCCT
>JACCXR010000145.1 GCA_013696915.1 Euzebyaceae bacterium | reverse complement strand
ACCACCTCGTCGACGTAGCGCACGAGCGCGGTGTCGGCCACCCCCGCAGTGGCTGCCCACCCAACGATGACGGGTTCACCTCCCATCCGAGGTCGACACCGAGTTCAGGCGCTCAACCCGGGTCGCGGGTCAGCCCGCCGGGCAGGCGCCCCCGTCAAGATCATCGAGCGTCGCGCGCAGGGATTCGGGGACCACCGTGGCGTCCCCGATGATCAGCAACGCGACTTCCGGGGGGCCGCAGGCGCCGACGAGCGCAGCCGTCGCCGCGGGAACCTCCCCCGTGACCATGAGGATCGGTGCGGCGCTGTCCGCCGCGAGACCGCCGGCGGCCAGCCCGAACGCCCACCCGGAGGGATGCTCCCCGTTGATGACGACGAACGAGCGCGGACCGGTGCCGGGCGCGTGCCACAGCGTCGTCGCGACGGCCGCTGCCGTGGCCGTGCGTTCGGCGCCGCTGATCCGCGACGGGTTCGGCACGCCCGCCTCGACGGCCGACGCGAGTGCGGCGGTGCCGCCGAGCAGCAGCGTCCGGTCCGGTGCGTCCCGGCGGAGCCAGTCCGCCACGGCGGGATGCAGAGCGGCCGTCGGGTTGACCACGATCGGCACGCCGGCGCGCGCCCCGAAGCCGCCGCCGGTCACCGAGTCCGCCCAGCCCGACGTGTCGTCGCCGGAAGCGCCGTAGGCCCTCGCGACCGCGACGTCCCGCACGTCGGGGAAGCGCGCGCGCACCTCGTCGGCGACCCGGAGCGCCGTCTCCACCCGTGACGGTCCCGCCAGCCGGATCGCCCGGTACCCGGCGGCCTGCAAGCTGTCCTCGACGGGTTGGGCGATCGCGGCCGGTCCGCCGAGCAGGTAGACGGTCCCGCCGGCCGGCAGAACCCTCTCGATCTCCGCAGCGGTGGCATCGTCGAGGACTGCCGTCGAGGTGAGCAGCAACGGCCCGTCGCCCGTGAGCGGCGCGCCGGCGATCGAATCGGGGAAGGCGTCGTCGCGCGACAGGACCACGTGGGCAGCGCGCCGGCCGTCGGAGGCCGCGTCGAAGCGCACCCGCGAGACCGCGATCGCGGTGGCACCGGGGTCGGCGCTGTCGATCCTTGCGGTCGTCCCCGGCTCGCCGGCGAATCCCCGCCCGGCACCGGCGGGGGATCCCTCGGGTGCGGGCGGGACGGGGTCGGGGTCCGGAGGGACGCCCGGTGGGGGGACCGGCTCGGACGCGGTCGCCGGCTCGAAGTGCGCCTCGACCGCCACGGCGGATCCGACGCGCAGGACGCACGATCCCGTGCCGGCGCACTGCGTCAGACTCCACCCGGCGAACGCCGAGCCGGCGGACGGCGTGGCCGTGAGCGTGACCTCCGCACCCTCGACGTAGGCGGCCGTGCAGATCGTGCCGCAGTCGATGCCCCCCGGGTCGCTCGTCACCGTGCCGGTGCCCTCCCCGCTGCGCGCGACCGTCACCTGGTGCGTGGTCGTGAAGGTCGCCCCGACGGTCCGGGCGGCGGTCATCGTGACCGTGCAGCCGGCGACGCCCGTGCAGCCCGCCGCGCCGCTCCAGCCCGTGAACGCCGACCCCGGTTCGGGCCTCGCGGTCAGCGTCACGCCGGTGCCGTACGGCAGTTGCGCGGCGCACGTCGTGCCGCAGTCGATCCCTGCGGGAGCGCTCGTCACCCGTCCGCTGCCGGTCCCCGTGCGCTGGACGGTGAGGGGCAGCGAGGATCCGCCGTCGAAGTGGGGATCGTGGGCCACGTCGCGGAAAGCCGCGAAGGCCTCGGTGCCCGGCACGAGGCGCCAGTCGGGCTTGTCGGGCAGCTGCGAGGACCAGTACGCCGCCAGTGCGATGTCGTGCTCCTTCATCCAGGCGGCGATCTGCCGCACCTGCCGGGCGCGATCGCCGTCTCCCCACCGCTCGCCGACCCCCCACTCGGGGAACGCGAGCGGCTTGTTGCGGCCGGCGGCGAAGGCCAGCGGCGGCTCGGCGACCGTCAGCCAGCTGCGCTCGGGGTAGGCGTAGGGGTCCGATCCGATGAGGTCGGTGTAGGCGTCGCCGGGATACCACTGGTCGGCCTGGCCCAGCCGGTACGCCTTGCTCGACAGGGTCCAGATCCAGGTGACGTTCGGCGTCCCGACGGCGCTGAAGACGTCGTGCACGACCTGCCACGCCGCGCGGAACTCGGCCGGCGTGCCGACGGCCTCGTTGTGCACGTTGTCGGGCTCGTGGTGGAAGATGAGATACAGCGGATGCCCGAAGTCCCGGACGGCCTCGGCTTTGGCGCGCAGCGTTTCGTCGTGCTGGCGCGCCGCGATCTCGCTCCACGGGATCGTCGAGGAGCCCGGCCGGCGCGTGTTGAACGACACGATCGGCGTGCGGCCGTTCGCGACGTCGGTGGCGGCCTG
>JACCXR010000105.1 GCA_013696915.1 Euzebyaceae bacterium | reverse complement strand
CGAAGCGGTTCGGCGACACCTCACCCGGGCCAGGACGTTCCGGCAGCGCCAGCGGGTTCTGATGGACCCGCCACACCCCCTCTGCGGGCAGGACAACGGTTGGCAGCTCCAGGCTCACCCCTGCAGGAGAGCGCGAGCAGCGCCGATGACCTCTGGTCCGGCGACCTCCGGCGGGTCGTCGGCGATCACCAGCAGCGGCGACCGATCACCCAACTGTGGGTTGGCGCCCATGAGGAACGCTCGGGCGGTGTCGTCGTCGTAGGCGTCCGCGACCATCCGGGAGACCCGAAACAGCAGCCGCAGCCGCGCCTCGCGTTCGACCGGCGGATGCACCTGGTCCTTCGCGTAGCGGCGGACCACGCTGGCATCAGCAAGGCCCAGGGCGACCGTGGTGATCCGCTGCCCGAGGTGGTCGAGCAGCCAGCGGGACATGTCGGCGGTCCGTGCGCGCAGCGACGCCCGGTAGGCGATCGCTTCTACCTGATCTGTTGCCGACATCAGTTGCCCTCTTCCCGACCGTGCCTCACGGTGTGTGCGGCCCAAGGTAGCAGAGGATGCCTGCCGGATGCCTGGCGTTATGCCCGAATCCCATGCTTGGTGCCGAGTTTCCACAGGCGCAGGCGGACCGGGACGGCCGCAGGGCTGAACTGGTGTGATCATGCGCGCATGGCCAGCGAGGACGACGTGACCCGGCCGACCGCCGATGGAGGTGGGCGTGACGTCCGATGACCTCGCGGACATCCGCTGGGAGCTGTTCACCGATGCGCTGGCGGTCGCGCGCGATGAGCACGTTCCGGCGACGGAATGGGAGGCCTTCGCCGAGGCGGCCTTGGGGGAGGGCGCGTTGGCTTTCGGCTTCGTCGAGCGTGAGCCGTGGCCCGAAGGATTACCTCGGTCCACATGTCAGCCGAACACGTCGGCGGCCGTCACCACGAGCACGTCGTCGCCCGCCGAGGTCACCCGCTCGCGCGCGCAGACACTCAGTCGCGGGTCGTCGCTGACGTCGGGCAGCAGCGCGAGGTCCGCCTGGAGTCTGCGGAGGATGCGGCGCGCGTCGAGGCTGCGGGCCCACTTCGCCTCCCCGACGAGCACCGCTTCACGCCGGCGGCCGGCGAGGACGACCGCGTCGATCTCGCCGGCCTCGCTCCCCTCCCGCCAGAACGGGCCGACGGCGACGACTCCGTCCCCCAGCCGGCCGCCCGCGGCCATCCTGCGCAGATGCACCCGGTACGCCTCCTCCCAGCGCGGACCCATGTGCTCGTCGAGGTGCCCCATGAGCACCGGCAGGATGGTAGGGCCCAGTCCGCGCTCGATCTCGCCGCGGTAGCGGTCGACCACTCCGAGCCAGAACGCCAGGAAGTTGTCGGCCACCCGGTAGATCCGGCGGCGGGTGCGGCGGGGATCCTCGGTCACCGGCACGACCCGGTCGACGAGCCGGAGCCGCAACAGGCGCTCGAGCGTCCTGGTGGGGTCGGCGCGCACGGCGTCCGCGATCTCGTGGTGCCTCGTCCGGCCCGACGCGATGGCCTGCAGCACCAGCCGCGCGAGCTCGCCGGTCTCGCCCTCGGTCGCGAGGACGAGCTGGCCCTCGGTCAGCAGCCGGCCGTCCGGTCGGCAGACGAGCCGTTGGAGGTTCGCCCGCACGGTCTCGTCTTGATCCCACCACTGCAGGTAGAGGGGGACCCCCCCGACCAGGCCCCACACCAGCGCCAGGTCCGCGGGCTTGAGCGACCCGAGGAGCGCGGCGCACTCGTGCGGTGCGAACGGATGGAGCAGCACGGAACGGTCGATCCGGCCGTAGAGGGGGGCGCGCTCTTCCTGGATGGCCTCCATCGTCCGGACCGCCGACCCGCACAGCAGGAGTTTCAATCGCCCGGGGGGCGTGCGGTCGAGCAGCGCCCGCAGGACGCTCGGGACCTCCGGGGAGACGCGCACGAGCTCTGGGAACTCGTCGAAGACCAGCAGCAGCGGATCGCGCGCGGCTTCGGCGAACAGGGTCTCCAGGGCGTCGTCCCAGTCGCGGAACGGCCGACTCGCCACGTCCCGGCCGGAGCCGTTGAGCGCGGCGGCCGCGGCCCGGGACAGGGCCTGGAGCTCCGCGGGGACCGCTCGGCCGCCCGCTGTGTGGAAGACCACTCGCCGGTCCTGGGCGAAGCGCTGCAGCAGCGCCGTCTTGCCGACGCGCCGGCGACCCCACACGAGCGCGACCCGCTCCGACGGCGAAGTCCACCAGTCCTCGAGGACCGACAGCTCGTCTTCGCGGTTCACGAATCGCACAGCGCCTCCAGAGCAGATATCGACATGGTACGTCGGCAACGCTAGAGGTCGGCGACAGTCGGGGTCGGTTCAGTCTCCTCAGCGGCCGGTGGGCCCTCCCCGGCCGACGCGGTCGTCTCGGCGTCCGCGGCCCGAACGAGGGCCGCCCAGGCCTGGCCGCTTCGATCCGCGAGGTGAGTGAAGCGCGGTTCACCCGGCCACCACCGTGCACCCGCCCGTCACGACCCTCACGACGACCGGCACGTCCCCGCCAGGCGGGACCTCGACGGCGTCGCCGCATTCGTGCGTCGGCGCGTCCAGCCCTTCGCACGTGCCCTCGCAGGGCCGCTGCCAGGCGTCCAACCGGTAGGTCCCCGGAGCCAACGGTACGACGAGCCGCGTCTCGCGGTACGGGTCCGCCGTCGGGTCGCCGGGGGCGAACAGGCTCGGGGCGTCGAAGCCCTCCTCGAAGACGACGCGGTCGGCCTGCGAGAGCCGGACGAAGCCGACCGAGCCCTCCAGCCACACGTTGTCCATGGCGGGCGAGACCTCTCGCTCGACGAGGAGACGGCCGTCGGGCGCCGGCGCGCACCCGGACAGGACGAGCACCGCCACCAGGGCGCACAGCACCGGGTGGACAGGGCGGCCTCGCTCCAACCCCGGCCCCCTTTCGTCGCCCGACCGGGGCAGCGTAGGCCACCAGGCAGCGGCACCGCCGCCTACGAGCTACAGCTCGTTGACGATCGACGGCGAGGTGACGTAGGTTCGCAAGGATGCCCGAACGGCTGAACGCGAGCGAGTACCTCCTCGACCGGCGGCTCGAGGCGGGGGACGGCGACCGGGTCGCGTTCCGGTACCAGGGGCAGGACCTCACCTACGCCGAGATCGCGAGCCGCACGCGGCAGGCCGCGGCCGCCCTGACCGGCCTCGACGTGCGTCCCGAGGAGCGGGTGCCGATCGTCCTGCTCGACGGCCCCGAGTGGGTCGCGGCGTTTCTGGGCGCCCTGCGGATCGGCGCGGTGCCCGTCCCGGTCTCCACGATGCTGACCGGCGACGACCTCGCCTTTCTCTGCGCCGACGCCCGCGCGCGTGTGGCGATCGGCGCGACCGCGCTCGGCGAGGCCATAGCGGGCATGGCCGCGGGCGGCGCGGAGCTCCGTGACCTGATTCTGGTCGGCGACGGTGACGTGGCCACCCCGCCGGCCCTCCGCACCCACCGCTGGGACTCCTGGGTCGGGGAGGCCGCGGGCGCCGAGACCGACGTCTACCCCACCTGGCCGGACTCGCCCGCGTTCTGGCTCTACACCTCCGGCACGACCGGCAAGCCGAAGGGGGCGATGCACCGCCACGCCGACCTGCCGTACACCGCCGAGACCTACGGCCGCCAGGTGCTCGGTGTCACGCGCGACGACCGCTGCTACTCGGTCGCGAAGCTGTTCTTCGCCTACGGGCTCGGCAACTCGCTGACGTTCCCGATGGCGGCCGGCGCCACGACCGTCCTCGACCCGCGCCGCCCCACGCCGGACGGCGTCGCGGACGCGGTCCGCGCGGAGCGGCCGACGCTGTTCTTCGCCGTCCCGACCTTCTACGCGGCGCTGCTCGCAGCCGACCTCGCGGCGGACACCTTCTCCTCCGTCCGCTACGCCGTCTCGGCCGGCGAGCCGCTGCCAGCGGATCTGCACCGGCGGTTCCGCGAGCGCTTCGGCATCGACATCCTCGACGGGATCGGCACCACCGAGATCCTCCACATCTTCATCTCCAACCGCCCGGGCGACGTCCGCCCGGGCACCTCTGGACGGCTGGTCCCCGGCTACGACGCGAAGCTGCTCGCCGACGACGGGGTCCCCGTGCCGGACGGCGAACCCGGGCACCTCTACGTCTCCGGGGAGTCGGTGGCCACCGGCTACTGGTGCCGGACCGACGTGAACCGCCGGACGTTCCAGGGGGAGTGGATCCGCACCGGCGACGTCTTCTCGCGGTCCGCCGACGGGGTCTACACCTACGCCGGCCGCTCCGACGACATGCTGAAGGCCGGCGGGATCTGGGTGTCCCCGGCGGAGGTCGAGGCCACCCTGGTCGCGCACCCCGATGTGCTCGAGGCCGCCGTCGTCGGCCGGTCCGACGCCGACGGCGTCGACAGGCCGGTCGCCTACGTCGTGCCGCTGCCCGGCCGGACGCCGGCGGCCGAGGATCTGATCGCCTTCTGCACCGCGCGGCTCGCGGCGTTCAAGCGGCCCCGCGAGGTGATCCTCGTCGACGACCTGCCCAAGACGGCCACCGGGAAGATCCAGCGCTTCAAGCTGCGCGATGGATGACGCCCCCGGCGACAAGCGCTGCTCGATGGCCGACGCCGTCGCCGCGCTGGTTCCTGACGGCAGCGCCGTGGCGTGCGGCCTGGCGCTGGAGGCGGCGATCCCGTTCGCCTTCACCCACGAGCTCATCCGCCAGCGCCGGACCGGCCTGACGCTGATCGGCCCCATCGCCGACGCGGTCTTCGACCAGCTCATCGGCGCCGGCTGCGTCGACGAGGTCGAGGCCGCCTGGGTCGGCAACGTGACGACCGGGTCGGGCTACTGCTTCCGCCGTGCCGTCGAGCAGGGCCGGCCGCGGCCGCTGCTCGTCCGCCAGCACTCGAACCTCACGATCCTCGTCGCGCTGCAGGCCGCCGCCACGGGCGTGCCGTACCTGCCGACGCGCACCGCGCTCGGGTCCGACATCGCGACCGACCACGACGGCTTCGCCGAGGTCGCCTGCCCCTTCACCGGCGCGCGGCTCCTCGCCGTCCGCGCGGTCCGCCCCGACGTCGCCGTCGTCCACGTCCAGCGGGCCGACGCCCACGGCAACGCGCAGGCGTGGGGCAACCTCGGCGTCTCGGTCGAGGCGATCGGGGCCGCCCGCACCGTGATCGTCGTCGCCGAGGAGATCGTCCCGACCGCGGTGGTGCGCGCGGAACCCGACCGCACCCTGGTCCCCGGCGCCCTCGTCGCCGCGGTCGTGGAGGAGCCCGGCGGCACCCACCCCGCGCCGCTGCCGGGCGTGCGCGAGCACGACCCCGCCGCCTACACCGCCTACGCCGAGGCGAGCGCCACCGAGGACGGCTTCGCCCGGTGGCTGGACACCCACGTCCTGGCGGTCGCCGACCGCCGGGCCTACCGCGCACGGTTCGCGGATGCCTGAGCCCGCGAACCGCCGCGAGCTCATGGTCGCCTGCGCCGCCCGGGAGATCCGCGACGGCGACGTCGTCTTCGTCGGGATGCGGCTGCCGCTGCTCGCGTTCGCGCTCGCGACGGCCACGCACGCGCCCCGCGCGCTCGGGCTGTTCGAGAATGGGATCATGCGAGACAGCCCGCCGGCGGCGCCGGTCGTGACCATGAGCGACGGTCCCAACCACGAGGGCGCGCTCCTCACCGGGCCGATGAGCCGCGTCATGGCCCTGCTGGCCGCCGGCAGGGTCGACGCCGGCTTCCTCGGCGGCGCGCAGGTCGACCGGCACGGCAACCTGAACACGACCCGCATCGGCCCCGCCGACGCGCCCGCCGTCCGGCTGCCCGGCAGCGGCGGCGGCGCGGACATCGCCTCCGCCGCCCGCCGGCTGCTGCTGGTCATGGCCCACGAGCCGCGCCGCTTCGTCCGCCGCGTCGACCACCGCACAAGCCCCGCCTACGGCGACGGGCGCGGCTGGCGCGCCCGCGCGGGCCTGCCCCCGCTCGAGTCGGTCACCCTGATCACGACGCGGGCGGTCATGCGGGCGACCGAGGCGTCCGACGGGTTCACGCTCGCCTCGGTCCATGCCGGCGAGGACGCCCGCGCGGTCGCCGCCGACACGCCCTTCGGCGGGCCGCCGCCGCCGGACGACGTCCCCCCGACGACCGAGCCGGACGCCGCCACGCTCGCCGCCATCCGCGGACTCGACCCGCAGCGCTTCTGGACCGGTGCGGCGTGACCGACGTGCTCCGCCCCCGCGCGCCCGCCCGCCCGTCGGCGCAGCCCGCCGCCCGGTCGCTGCTGCTGACCGTACTCGGCGAGTGGGTCCTCGACCTCGACGCCCCGGTCTGGACGGTCGCGCTGCTGCGCGGGCTGACCGCCCTGGGGGTGCGGGAGAAGGCCGCACGGCAGGCGATCGCCCGCAGCGCCGCCGACGGCTGGCTCGAACGGGACCGGGTCGGGCGTCAGGTCCGGTGGCGGCTGTCCGACGCCACCCGCGGGCTGCTCCGCCGCGGCGCGGAGCGCATCTACTCCTTCGGCGGCGTCACGACGGGGTGGGATCGCCGGTGGCTGGTCGTGATGGTCTCCGTCCCCGAGGAGCGACGCGACGACCGCCACCGGCTGCGGACCCGGCTGGCGTGGGCGGGGTTCGGCTCGCTCGGCCAGGGCGCCTGGATCACGCCGCACCTGGACCGCGAACGGGAGGCGCGCGACGTCCTCGCGGCCCTCGCCCCGCCGGTCGAGGCGACGTCGTTCGTCGCCCATCACGGGAGGATCGGCGACGAGCGAACGCTGGTCGCCGGCGCCTGGGGCGGCCTGGAGGCGCTCGAGCGGCACTACCGGGACTTCGTCGCGACCTTCGCCGGCGCCGACCCCTCGTCACAGGAGGAGGCGTTCGTCGCGCAGACGCGGATGGTCCACGAGTGGCGCACGTTCCCGTTCCTCGACCCGGGCCTGCCGGAGGAGTTCCTCCCGCCGGGCTGGAAGGGGCTGGAGGCGCGGGCCCTGTTCCAGCGCCGCCACCGCGAGTGGGCCGGCGCGGCGCGGGCCTGGTTCCGCGCCGGCAACCCCGAGCGGCCCCCTTGACACCCGGTGGAGCGTGCACCACAACAGGCAGCACCCGAGCGAAAGGCGCCATGATGCGGTCCGCGACGAAGATCCTGCTCGACGAGTCCGAGGCGCCGAGGCGGTGGTACAACCTCATTCCCGACCTGCCCGAGCCGCCGCCGCCCGTCCTGCACCCCGTCACCCACCAGCCCGTCGGTCCGGACGACCTCGCGCCGCTGTTCCCGATGGCGCTGATCCTCCAGGAGGTCACGACCGACCGGTACGTCGACATCCCGGACGAGGTGGCGGAGATCTACCGGCTGTGGCGGCCGTCGCCGCTGTACCGCGCGCACCGGCTGGAGCGCGCGCTCGACACCCCGGCGCGCATCTACTACAAGTACGAGGGCGTCAGCCCGTCCGGCTCCCACAAGCCGAACACCGCCGTGCCGCAGGTCTTCTACAACGCGCAGGACGGCATCCGGAAGCTCACGACCGAGACGGGCGCCGGGCAGTGGGGGAGCGCGTTGGCATTCGCCTGCGGCCTGTTCGACGTCGACTGCGAGATCTGGCAGGTCCGCGCCTCCTACGACGGCAAGCCCTACCGCCGCTCGATGATGGAGACCTTCGGCGCCACCGTGCACCCCAGCCCCTCCGACCGCACCGAGTCGGGGCGGAAGATCCTCGCCGACGACCCCGACACCCCGGGAAGCCTCGGCATCGCCATCAGCGAGGCCGTCGAGGTCGCCGCCACCCACGACGACACCCGCTACGCGCTCGGCAGCGTCCTCAACCACGTCCTGCTGCACCAGACGATCATCGGCGAGGAGGCGTTGGTGCAGCTCGCGCAGGCCGGCGAGACACCCGATCTGCTCGTCGGGTGCACCGGCGGCGGCTCGAACTTCGGCGGGCTGATGTTCCCGTTCCTGCGGGAGAAGTGGGCCGGCCGGATGAGCCCGGTCGTGCGCGCGGTGGAGCCGACCGCATGCCCGTCACTGACGCGCGGCACCTACGCGTACGACTTCGGTGACACCGCGGGCACGACCCCACTGATGAAGATGCACACGCTCGGACACGACTTCATCCCCGATCCCATCCATGCCGGTGGCCTGCGCTACCACGGGATGAGCCCGCTGATCAGCCACCTGTACGAGGAGAAGGAGATCGAAGCCATCGCCAAGCCGCAGAGCGAGTGCTTCGCGGCGGGCGTGCTGTTCGCAAGAACCGAAGGGATCGTGCCCGCCCCCGAGCCGACGCACGCTCTGGCGGCCGCCATCGAGGAGGCGCTGCGGTGCAAGGAGTCGGGGGAGGAGAAGGTCATCCTGACCGCACTGTGCGGCCACGGGCACCTCGACCTGCCTGCGTACGGCGCGTACCTCGCGGGCGAGATCGTCGACAAGGACTGGGCCGACGCGGATGTCCAGGCCGAGCTGGCTGCGGCGCTGGCGAAACTGCCGGCCATGTCGACGTAGCCGCTAACTTCGACCCGGTGAGGAGGAGGTCAGGCGGCGTGTTCGTTGGCTGCTGGAGGTGACGGTCCGGTGCGCTGTCCGGTTCGTGATCGGGTGCTGGG